>CAYNYV010000060.1:0-8874 GCA_964401515.1 uncultured Christensenella sp. | reverse complement strand
GCAATTATATATGCCGCGATATTTTTCGGGGTAGTGTTTATAGATCAAATTACGAAGGCGGTCGTCGATATAAACAACTGCAACATTTCCGTTATCGGCGACGTTGTGAAAATTTTAAATACGCGTAACTCAGGCGCCGCTTTCGGAATGATGTCCGACGAACCGGGCGCGATGGCGTTGTTTTACACGCTTACGGGCTTGGCTGTAATTGCGCTTGCCGTTTATTTTATAATAAAAAAGAACGACAGCAAGTGGCTTGACGTGTCGTTGGTGTTAGTCGGCTCCGGTGCGATAGGCAATTTTATCGATAGGCTTGCCTTTAAGGAAGTAAGAGATTTTATTTACGTTAGCTTTTTTGCCAACTTCAACGTTGCCGACATTGCGGTAAGCGTTGGCGGAATAATGCTTGTCTTTTACTTTTTGTTCTTGGATAAAGAGGCTATTTTTAAACCGCGCGCCCCTAAAACAGAAGGAAATAATCAAAATGAAAATCAATAATTACGTTGCCGCTTCAAAATACAAGCGGCTCGATTTATTTTTGACGGAAACAGCCGATTTTACCCGTTCGCACGTAAAAAAACTAATCGAAGACGGCAAGGTGTTATTAAACGGTAAGCCTTGCAAAAGCGGAGATAAGGTGCAAGAAGGCGATAAAATCACCGTTGAAATTGCCGAGCCTATAAGTCTTGACGTAACGCCGCAAAACATCCCGCTCGATATAATTTACCAGGACGACGACCTTGCCGTTATTAACAAACAGCAAGGGCTTACGGTACATTCGGGCGGCGGAACGAACGGCGGAACGCTTGTCAACGCGCTTTTGTACCACTTAGATAAACTTAGCGGAATCAACGGAGTAATTCGTCCGGGGATAGTTCACCGTATCGACAAAGATACGTCGGGACTTTTGGTTGTTGCCAAAAACGATTTCGCGCACGTTGACTTGGCAAGACAGATACAAAACAAAACGGCAAAAAGAATTTATCTTGCCTTGTTAGAGGGCTCGGTAAAGTGCGATAACGGGCTTATAGACACACTTATTACGCGTAGCGACAAAGATAGGAAACAAATGGCGGTGTCCGATAGCAAAGGGCGTAGGGCTGTTACCGAATACCGCGTTTTAAAGCGTTACGAAGATTTTACTTTGTGCGAATTCTCCTTAAAAACGGGTAGAACCCACCAAATACGCGTCCACGCCAAATATTTGGGACATCCCGTCGTAGGCGATAAAGTTTACGGTTACAAAAAACAAAAATTTGATTTAAACGGTCAACTGTTACATGCGTACAAACTCATTTTAACCCACCCGAAAACGGGCAAAGTAATGGAATTTGTTGCTCCGCTTCCCGACTATTTTAAAAACGTTTTAGATAAACTAAAGGAAATTTAAAACTCTAAAAGTCGACGATAATCGACCTATAGGCTGACTTTTTAGTGTTGTTTATGTTAAAAAGACGAAAAAGCGGTAGCAAAACGCCGCCGCTTTAACGGTTTTAAAGTTTTTGATTACAAGTCGTCGGCGTCTTGAACGGGGTTATCGTACTCATCGACCGAAACACCCGTGTAACTTCCGAAGTAATCGAAAGGGGATATAAAATCCTTACTTGCAGTTTTTACAACTTTTGTTTTTTTCGCTTTGATTGGAGCGACCTTTGGATTCTCTTTTTTTTCTCATATCAGTTTTGCCCTTTTTGATGCGGGCGTTTACCTCCTTGGTAATATCGTGGGCAAAAATAAAAGTTTTATACAAAAATCGACAAAATTTTTATTTTTCCGACTTTTCGGGAAGCGCTCGGTTTTTTCAAGCGTTTATAAAAGTTATTATATATGAAGTTAAAGGCGTTATTTAAAAATCTGCTGAAAAAGGTAGATGATATATTGTGTCCGCAGCACTTAACGTGCAATCTTTGCGGTGCCGAAATTTTCGACGACGGCGATTTTTGCGAAGCTTGCAAAAAAACGCTTTCGCTAAACGACGGAATGATTTGTCTTAACTGCGGACGAGAAACTACTATTCCTACCAAAAGGTGCTATTCTTGTAGCGGTGAATGGGCTGTGGACAAAGCGAGAAGCGCTTTCGGTTACAAAGACGGTGCCGAAAAGCTTATCAAACTTTTAAAATACGGTAAAAAGCGTTATCTTGCCGAAATTATAGCACCATACTTAAAGAACGTTTACGTAAAAAATATGTTCGCGCCCGATGTTATAACCTTTGTGCCGATGACCGAGAAAAAGCAAAAAGCGCGTGGCTTCAATCAAGCGGAATTAATCGCCGATAAATTGGCAAAATCGGTTGATAAACGGTCTATAGCCCTACTTTTTAAGAAAAAAGACACCGAAGAACAAAAACATCTCGACCTTGAATCAAGAAAGGAAAACTTGCTTCATTGTTTTAGCGTAATAGACAAAACGCAAGTAAAAGATAAAAAGATTTTAATCGTAGACGACGTGCTTACAACGGGCGCGACCGCCCATGCCTTGGCAAAGGTTTTAAAAGCCGCGGGCGCAAAGTCGGTGTATTTGTTGACCGTAGCAAGCGTTCAAAAGAAAATCGCTTGGTAGTTTACCTTGTCGTTTTTGTCGACAATATTGCTCAAGCGGAAAATCGGTTAAATGGAATATTTTCGGTATAACGAATAATGTTTAGGACAATGTGCTTATTTCTGTGTAGTTTATTTTCAAATAAATAACATTTTACGTTAAAGTTAGCACTTTGTCTTTATTTATAGACGCTACACTTCAACTTATAAACTGCCGCCTTTACTTGAAAGGGACGGGAAGGGGCGAAAAGGCTTAAAAAGTACAAGAGACCGAAAAAACGTTGGCTGTATTTAACGTAAAAAATAATTTTGATAAATTTCAAAAAACGAACGATAAACGATTGACAAAAAAATGATAAAGTGACAGAATAAGACAACGTTAAAGATTACCTTTTTCAAAGTCTTGTCGTAAAGTTTGTTTAAAACGTCGTAAAAGTCGTTTTTGATCGGTAAAAGTGTGTTTTGCTTTTATCTTAGACGAAAATCAACGGATAAAAGGCAAAACGAGTTTTTACGATAACGTAAACGATTGAAAAGCAGAAATGCTTTTAATTGCTTTTTACATAAGGAAAAGGTTTTACAAATAGCAAAAACACGTTAGCAGAAAGTTTTATTTTAAGGACAAAAAGTCCTTTCGCTCGGGCAAAAACCCGTCAAAACGATTTTTCGGTGGTTGTGTTATCATGGAAAGATGTAAAACAAGAAAGAAATTCTTGGATAAGGAACTTCTGTTTGTTCAGACCAAAAGTGGCAAACTTTCTCTTTTCGCGCTCGCGTTACCGCTATTTGTAACGTATGTAAGCGAACATTTAATAGGAATGTTGCAAACGGTGCTTGCTTCGCGTTACGAAGGCGGATTTTTTGTAATTCCTATTTCGATTGCCGGCTCGCCTATGGGTTTTGTAAGTGCCATACTCGGTATGGTTTCTTCGGGTAACAATATACTGCTTAGTATAGCACTCGGAAAAGGCGATAAAAAAGAAAGCAGAGGGCTTTTAGGGGCGGCTTTGATTGCGGTAACGGCGTTATCGCTTGTCGTATTGCCGATGGTGTTTGCTTTTGCCGAAAACATCATACGCCTTATGGCTTCCAATTCCGAGGAATACGAGGTTTACATTCCGTATGCCGTTACATATATGCGGTTCCGCGTCATTGCGTCGTATACGGGTATTTTGTATAATGTCATAAACGGTGCTTTGCAGTGTTACGGTTACACTAAAGTCGGACTTGTTTGCGGCATAATAAAAAACGCGCTTTCCGTAATACTTACGGCGATCGCTTTGTTTTGGATAAAAGTGCCTAATGAGTACGGCGCGTATGCGTTCGGGTTAGCAACGTTATTAGCCTCGATTACGGGTGTCGTAATCATAACCGTGATTACCGTAAAGAAGAAAATAGACTTATCTTTTAAATTTGACTTTAAACTGATTAAAAAGATATTTTATATAGGTGCGCCTGCGTCCGCTTCGCTTATATTCTATACTTTATCGCAAACGGTTACCGCGTCTATATGCATGAAACTTTCCGACTCGGCGTTTCTTGCAAAAAATTACGTTTCGCAAATAGTTTATTTCGTATATCAATTAGGTTTTTCGGTCGGGCAGGCGGTGGCTATCATGGTCGGCAGGCTTTGCGGATTGGGCGATTTGGATAAAGCCGACAGGTTTACAAAGCAAAATTATCGTATCGTCGTGGGGCTAAACCTTATCTTTTCCACGCTATGCTTTGTTTTCGGAAGACCTTTGGTTTCGTTTTGCTTCGGCGCAAGCGACGAGGTCCTAAGATACGTGCCGTGGGTGCTTTTAATCGATATTGTCGTCGAGTGCGGCAGGGGAATGAATCACGTCGGGCAGAACTCGCTTAACGCAACGGGCGACGTAAAATTTACCACGATTGTATCGATTATTTCCTGTTGGATGTGCAGTGTAGGCTTTGCTTATTTGTTAGGTATAGTTTGCAACTTCGGGCTTTACGGAATATGGGCTGCGTTTGCAGTCGACGAACTTTTCCGAGGCATTCTTTATCTCATAAGATGGAACAAGGAAAGGTGGCGCGATTCTTTTTAAAAGGAAGCCGCTTTAAGATAAATAATTTTCAATGCGAAAGAATTATCGCGGACGGATTAATCGTCCGCGGTGTTTTTTTAACCTAAAACAAAACGTCGAATTTGTTTTGTTTTCGTGAACTTTTTTATAGTTTGCGAAAAAAACAAAAAAAGCGTATTAAATCGTTTGCATTATAGACGGATTTAAGATATAATCTAATCAAATGGTTAGTTAATAAAATGAATCGTGTAAATAAAAAAAGGTGGTATATAAACTATGAGAACTTTTAACGAAGTACAACACGAAAAAAAGAAAGTTGAGATAATGGAGAAGTGTTACGACTGTTATGCCGAATACGGTTTCGGAAACATCGGCATAAAAGACTTAGGTCGTGCGTGCGGAATCGCGTCGGGTAGTCTTTACACTTATTTCGATGATTTAGACGATTTAGTCGTTCAGTCGACCGAATATTGTATGAGTAAGGTAGAGGATGATTTTATGGCGCACGCGCCTAAGGACGTGCGCGATTTACCGCGTTTTATCGACGAAATCCCTTACTGGACGGCGAAAAACCACGGCAAAAAGTACAGACTGATGTATCAGATTTACACAAACCCGAAATACATCGAGCACGGTAAAAAGTTTTTCGAGGGCGTAAATCAAAGATATACCGAATACGCAAAACTTTTGGAACCGAAAATCGGAATGGATCATACGACTATAGTGTCGCTTATTTTCATATTCGTTCGCGCGTGCGTGCATTACGCGCTTTTCGAGGACGAGTACTACTTAAAGGCTCAATCGGCGGTGCTTAAGCAAAGCATAAAGTTGCTTTTGTCAACCGCTGGCGGCAAAACGGAATAATAGACGGTAATCGACCTATAGACCGACTTTTTATCGCAAATTACGGGATAACCGTTATAAAAAAATTATATTATAGGAGAAATTTTATCTATGAAAACCTTGAATGTAAAAAAGTTTTTCATCGGCGTTGTTTCGCTTGTTTTCGCGTTATCGCTTAGCCTTTGCTTGTTGGCGTGCGACAACGGCGGAAACGGCGACAACGGCGGAAACGAAGGGACGGACAGCGTTTATACCGTTACCTTTTCGGCAGACGGCAAAACTTACGACGTCAAACTTGTCAAAGACAAAAAAATCGAGTCTTTGCCAAGCGTTGAAAAGTCCGGTTACACGTTCGGCGGCTGGTTTACCGACGAAAATTACACGAAAGCTTTTGGCGAAAGTGCGGAAATCACCGAAAACCTCACCGTTTACGCAAAGTTAACGCCGATAACTTACAATATCACTTTCGAAACGGACGGCGGCACACACGAAAACGCAACCACTTTTACGGTAGAAGATAAAGTTATACTTTCAAGTGCGGCTAAAACCGGTTATGCCTTCGAAGGTTGGTATACGGACGGCTTGCGCGTATCGTATATTTCCAAAGGGACTTGCGAAAACGTAACGTTAACCGCTAAATATATAAAAGACGGCTATTCGGTTAAATACGAAGGTTTAAACGGCGCTTACAACCCTAACCCCAACGCATATGCAATAGACAGCGACGATATAGTTTTACAAGACGCTTATCTTGCGGGTTACGAATTTAAGGGTTGGTTCGATAGCGAGGATTTAGAAGGTGACGCGATAACCGAAATATCCAAAGGCAGTACGGGTAACCTCACCTTGTATGCTAAATTGACGCCGATTTCTTACGATATCACTTTCGAAACGGACGGCGGAACGCACGACAACGCCGCTACGTTTACGATAGAAGATAAAGTTATACTTTCCGCTGCTACAAAAACGGGCTATACTTTCGACGGCTGGTATATGGACGGCTTACGCGTGTCGTACATTCCCAAAGGTACTTGCGAAAACGTAACCTTGACGGCAAAGTACGTAAAAGACGTCTATACCATTAAATATGAGGACATAAGCGGTGCTTATAATCCAAACAAGGGCGCTTATTCGGTAGACAGCGACGATATCGTGTTGGAAGAACCTTACCTTTCGGGTTACGAATTTAAAGGCTGGTACACCGACGAACAATGCGAAGGCGAAAAGGTAAGCGTAATACCCAAGGGTAGTACGGGTAACCTCACCTTGTATGCTAAATTCGAACTTATCGTTTGCAACGTAACTTTTAAAGGCGTCGAAGGCGTAGATAATGAATTAAACGAATACGAACCGACTTTTTCCGCCGAAAAGAATTTTTATCTTGCGGACGTAGAAAAAGAAGGCTATACTTTTGACGGTTGGTACGACCAATACGATGTAAAAGTGGAGTTTTTGCCGATTTTCGACGATTATAACGATATTACCTTAACGGCAAAATGGACTCCTATCGAATATAAAATAGATTACGCTAATTTAAACGGTGCTGATAATTCCAAAAACCCCGCAACGTACACTATCGAAAGCGGTGAATTTACTATTTCCGACCTTGCGGACACTTTGGACTATGAATTCAAAGGCTGGTCGTTTATGAATGCTACGCCCGAAAAAGATTTTGTATTCTCGTCGGAGGCACTCTTTGACGCAACTCTTGTTGCCGTATGGGAACAAAAGGAAGAATATAAAGGTTTGGACTATTACGTTTCGCCCGATAAAAGCAAAGTTATCGTCGCGGGCGTAACCGATACGACGCTTAAAAGCGTAACCGTTCCCGACGAAACCGTGATGGTTTTAAAAGGCGCGTTTAAAGATTTGACGTCGCTTAAATCGATATCGCTTCCTTTCGTAGGAAAGGAAAGAACGGTTTCGGACGATTCTACGTTAAGTTATTTATTTGACGGAAAAATCCCTTCGTCCTTAAAAACCGTTACCATAACGGGCGGCGGAACAATTCCCGAGGCGGCGTTTTATAAATGCGAGCACATCGAAAACGTAATCATAACGGGCGACGTAACGACTATAGGAGAAGACGCTTTCTATAACTGCACAGAACTCGAAATGCTCGATATAACGGCAAACGTTACGAAAATAGATGTTTATGCTTTTCAAGGGTGCGAAAATTTATTTCAAGTAAAACTTCCGTCGTCTTTAACGACAATAAGCGGTTCGGCGTTTTTGGGCTGCACGTCGCTTATCGAAATTTATAATCCGAGTACTCTCGATATAGTCCTTGGTGACCGTGATAACGGCGGTATAGGCTATTATGTTAAATATTTATATACTTCGCTCGACGCGCAAAGCAGACTTTATTACGACGGCGAAGGCAATCTTTTCTATCGCGCGGAAGACGGGTTGACTTTAATGAGTTATAAGTCCGAAAGTACCGAATACGTCATTCCGTCGAACGTCGAAATAATTCACGATTCGGCTTTTAAAGGAAGACAGGATATTACAAGCGTTACCCTTCCTTCGAGTTTGAAACAAATAGGCAACGCCGCTTTCGAAAAGTGCAACGCGGTTACTTCGCTTAATATAACCGCCGACGGCTTTGTTATCGGGGATAACGCTTTTAACGGTTCTACGGCGTTAACCGAAGTTACCGTATCCGCAGAAAACGTTTCGATAGGAAACAGCGTTTTCAAAAATTGCAGTAACCTTTCAAGTATAACTTTGACGGGTAAAGGGATAAAGGTCGGCAACGAAGCGTTTAAAGGCTGTAAACAACAAAGTTCGTTGGAAATCTCCGTCGAAAACGCCGAATTCGGTTCGGCTTTCGAAGGTTGGAACGAGTTAAAAACGCTTACGATAAGCGGTAAAAACTCTAAATTCACAGATACTTTCAAAGGAACGTCTTTAGAAGAAGTAACTATAAGCGGTGACGGCGTTAATTTGGCGGCAAGGGTTTTCGAGGGCGTAAGCACTCTTAAAAAAGTAACTTTTACGGGTAACGATATAGTGCTCGGAAATAACGACAGTTTCAAAAATTGTACGGCACTTGCCGAGGTTTCTTTCCAAGGAAAGGTTACGTCGATAGGCGGATACAGTTTTTATCACTGCACGGCGCTCGAAACGATAACTTTCGGCAGCGGGCTTACGACTATCGGCGAAGCCGCTTTCGAAGGCTGTACCGCACTCAAAAACGTAACCTTTAACGACGGCTTGACGTCTATCGGCAATAGCGCGTTCTCGGGTTGCGCTAAGTTAACCGAACTTCGACTTCCTACAACGCTTGCTACTATAGGCAACGAAGCGTTTAAAGGGCTTATGCTTGCAAAGATCGTGTTACCCGACAGTTTGACCACAATCGGTGAAAAAGCATTTATGGATTGCCGTCATTTAAGACAAGTTACCTTCCCCGACGTAATAACTATCGGTAACGAAGCGTTTTC
>CAYNYV010000059.1:0-8899 GCA_964401515.1 uncultured Christensenella sp. | reverse complement strand
CTTACGTATCCGAAACTCAAGCTAAGACTATCAGAAACATGATTCCTTACAAGGGTTAATAGGAGGTTGATTAATTATGCGTATTAAAAGAGCAGTTAACGGCGTTAAGAAACGCAGAAAAATATTAAAACTTGCCAAAGGTTATTTTGGTTCCAAGAGTAAACTTTACCGCGTTGCCCGTCAAGCGGTAATGAAATCTTTAACGTATTCGTACGTATCGAGAAGAACGCGTAAGCGTGATTTCCGTAAACTTTGGATCGCACGTATAAACGCCGGTTGCCGTCAAAACGGTCTTAACTACAGCACGTTTATCCACGGTTTGAACGTTTTAGGAATCACCCTTAACAGAAAGGTCCTTTCCGATATGGCTATCAACGACGCTCAAGGTTTTACCGCGCTTTGCGATCAGGTAAAAGCAAAATTAGCGTAATTAGTTAATTCGTTAACTACGGGACCGCTTTAACTAAAAGCGGTCCGTTTGTTTATATGGAAATATCTTCACGGAAAAATCCGTCGGTTAAGGAAATCGCTTCCTTAAAAGACAAAAAATATCGCGACGATAAAGGACTTTATCTTATCGAAGGCGACAAATCCGTTAGGGAAGCGGTCAAATACGGCGTTGAAATCGTAAAAATCGCCGGTACTTCTGATAAGATTTTGCCTTACGTCGGTTTGGGTATCGAACTTTTACCGCTTACTAAGGACGTAGCCGATTACGTATCCGACGCAAAGACTCCGCAAGGTGTCGTCGCGGTTGCGAAAAAACCCGTTAACAGGCTTATAGCGCCTCGTTTTAACGCTATCTTGCTTGATAATCTTCAAGATCCGGGTAACGTCGGAACCATCATTCGTACCGCGGTCGCGCTCGGAATAAAAGACATCTACACGGTATCGTGTGCCGACGCATACGCGCCCAAGACAGTCCGTGCGAGTATGAGCGGTATTTTTAACGTCGAAATCCACGACGGAGGTTACGACGAGGTTTTAAGTTGTCTTAACGAAACGAATCTTATTTGCGGCGATATGGACGGCGAGAACGTGTTCGAGTTTACGCCGCGCGGCGCTTTTTGTCTTGCAATCGGCAACGAAGGGCAAGGACTTTCGAATAAAGTGAAGGATTTTGCGAAAAAGACAGTTAAAATCCCGATGCGCGAGCAAATGGAAAGCTTAAACGCGGGCGTTTCCGCCTCGATATTACTGTATCAACTTACTTTCAATCAAAAAGGAGAATAACCGTTATGTCAGGACATAGCAAATGGCACAATATACAAGCAAAAAAGGGTAAGGCGGACGCCGCGCGCGGAAGAATTTTTACCAAAATCGGTAGGGAAATCGCCGTTGCCGCAAAACAAGGCGCCGATCCCAACTTAAACAGTAAACTTGCCGACGTTATCGCGAAAGCAAAAGCCGCGAATATGCCTAACGACAACATCAAAAGAAGTATCGCGAAGGCAACTGGCGAACTCGGCAACGTTAACTACGAAACGCTTATATACGAAGGTTACGGCGTAGGCGGAAGCGCGGTCATCGTTAACACGCTTACCGACAATAAAAACAGAACGGTCGGCGAAGTAAGACATATTTTCGATAAATACGGCGGAAGTATGGGGACGAGCGGCAGCGTAGGCTTTATGTTTACCAACCAAGGCGTTATCGTCGTTGAAAGAACGCCCGATTTGGACGAAGACACGATGATGGAATACGCTTTGGACTCGGGTGCGGAAGATTGTATCGTTCAAGACGACGTTTTCGAATTCAGAACGACGCCTTCGGCGTTTTCGGAAGTTCGTAAATATCTCGAAGAAAAGAATCTCGAATTTTTGGAAGCAGAAGTAATGATGGTGCCTAACGATAAGATTCAACTTAACGAATCGCAAGTCGTTACCTTTACGAAGATGCTCGACGCTTTCGAAGATTTAGACGACGTTCAGGAAGTTTATCACAACGTCGACCTTCCCGAAGAAGAGGAAGAAGAGTAATTTTATAATTTTAACGTTTGCCGTGGCGGATTTTTCTCCGTCACGGTTTTTAATATAATTTTTTCCTTATTTCGCATTATTATAAATAATCGCTTGCATAAGACGGATTATTTTGTTAAAATAAATAGCAACGAAATATGTTTAAGTTCGGTTGATTTTAAGCGGATAAACTTGCCGCTACGTTAAAGCCGAATTTATTTAGGAGAATTAAATGTTGAAAAAATACTACGAAACCGATAAAACGATAGGTCTCGAAAAACCGCACGCTTACTACGTTCCTTTCGGGAAAAATTCCGAGCTTTCTTACGACCGCGAACAAAGCGAAAGATTTTTCTCGTTAAACGGCGAATGGACTATTGCGGGATACGAAAGCGTAACCGCCGCCGACGAATTTTGGCTTGAAACGCCGACAGATAAAATAACGGTGCCTTCGTGCGTGCAGTATTACGGTTACGACTATTTTCAATATACGAACATGCGCTTTCCTTTTCCCTTCGATCCGCCGAGGATTCCTACCAAAAACCCCGCCTATCACTATTCGCGTACCTTTAATTGGACGGCTGACGGCGAAAAGGCTTATTTGGTTTTCGAAGGCGTAGATTCTTGTTTTTATCTCTACGTAAACGAAAAATTCGTAGGGTTTTCTCAAATATCGCATAGGATTTCAGAGTTTGACGTCACGAAATACTTGGTCGACGGCGAAAATAAAGTCGACGTTCTTGTAGTAAAATGGTGTCTTGGCAGTTATTTGGAAGACCAAGACAAGTGGCGTTTTACCGGGATATTCAGAGACGTTTATTTATTGAAACGTCCTAAACAGCATATCGAAGATTTTAAAATTTCCACATACGTTCAACACGGAGACGGTTACGTTGCCTTTACGAATATCGGTAAAACGACTGCGGAACTTTCCTTTAACGGTGAAACCGCAACCGTCGACGGCGGCGATACTTTCGTTTTCATCATCGAAAACGCACGTTTGTGGAGTGCCGAAACTCCGAATTTATACGATTTGATTATTACCGCGGGCGAGGAAAAAATTTACCAACGCGTCGGTATTTGTTCGTCGTACGTACGTAACGGCATATACTATTTCAACGATTGCCCCATAAAATTTTACGGCGTAAACAGACACGATTTCCACCCCGAAAAAGGCGCGGCTGTTTCCAAAGAAGACATGCTTAAAGACGTACTTTTGATGAAGTCTTTAAACGTCAACGCGGTAAGGACTTCCCATTATCCGTCATCGCCTTTGTTTTACGAACTTTGCAACGAGTACGGTCTTTACGTCATAAGCGAAACCGACCTTGAATGCCATGGCGGCGTAGATTGCGGCGACGATATATCTTTCCACGCACGCTATGCGCTTATCCAAGAAAACGAAGTTTTCCAAAATGCCACGATAGAACGTCAGATTTGCAATATCGAGGAACATAAAAACTACGCGTGCGTATGTATTTGGTCGCTCGGTAACGAATCGGGCTGGGGTAAAAACCTCAAAAAGGCTTTGGAAGTCGTTAAACCCATGGACGAACGTCCTTTCCACTATGAAAACTTATGGGATATCAATAGGGAAGTTTACGGTAGCGACGGGTATTATTCTACCCCGTTAGACGTCGTAAGCCGTATGTATCCTCATATCGATTGGATGAAGAACGATTTCCTTAACGACAAAAAGGAAACTAGACCGCTTGTATTGTGCGAATACGCCCATGCAATGGGTAACGGTCCCGGAAGTTTCGTCGATTATTGGGAAGTTATGGAAAGTTCCGAACGCTTTATGGGCGGCTTCGTATGGGAATGGGCGGATCACGGTATTAAGTACGGAAAAGGCGGCTTTAAATACGGCGGCGATTTCGGCGAATACGAACACGACGATAACTTCTGTATAGACGGCATCGTGTCGCCCGACAGAAAGATTAAAGCGGGCACGCTTTCCATGAAGCAAGTTTACCAGCCGCTTAAATTTACCTATAATTTCGATTATACTTGCGGAGAGGGTAAATTGGAAGTTTTCAACAAAAACTTCTTCGCACCCGCGGTAGGACAACTCGTCATTAAATCGGCAACGAGCGAGAAAACCCTTAACGTTGCGATCGAGCCGAGGGAATCCGTCGTTATAGATTACGAGGCAATCGACTTTACCGTTCAATATTTCGTCGACGGCAACGAATTCGCTCGCGCACAGTTCGGCGATGTGGTCTTTAATAAAACCGAGTTAACCGAAGCAAAGGTTAATATCGAGCAAAAAGGCAATAAAATTTTAGTTAATGCGAGCGGTACCGAATATGTTTTGGACTCGGACAGGGGTGAAATAACCTCGATTGCTTTCGGTAATGAGAAAATCGACGGCATTAAATGGAATTTGTGGCGTGCGCCTACCGATAACGACAGAAACCAAAAGAATCTTTGGAAAGGTAAGTTTTTACACCACGCGCTTCCTAACGTCGAAAGTTGCACCGTAAAAGGCAATACGATAAAGTTTGTCGTAAAATTGGGCGCGGTATGTTTCCGTCCTTTCATAAAAGCCGACCTTGTATACTCTTTCTATAAAGAAGGGGTACAAATGAACGTTAAGTACGAAGTGTTGCAAAAACATTATTTCGAATACATGCCGAGAATCGGTTTTGCCTTAAAATTAGACAAAAAATACGATAAATTGAAATATCTTGCCTACGGTCCTTGGGAAACTTATTCCGACAGTTGTAATTTCGCATTTAAAGGCGAGTATGAAAGCGACGTTTTAAGTCAATATCACCATTACGTTAAGCCTCAGGAAAGCGGAAGCCATCACGGTGCCGAATATGCCGAACTTACCGACGGCGAAAACTTTATCCGCGCGGAAGGTATGACTTCGTTTTCGGCGTTGCCGTATTCGGCTGAAACAATCGAAAACACCGCCCACGACTACGAACTCCCCGCGTCCGACGGAACTTATCTTTGCGTAGACTTGCAAATGAGCGGTTTGGGCTCCAACTCTTGCGGTCCCGTACCGTTTAAAAAATATATCATAAAAGATAAAGGCGAAGGCGAAATATCTTTACTTTTCAAAAGCAAAAAATAATTTTTAAAAAAGCAAAAAAATTTTTAAAAAGTCGTATAAAAACCTTTCAAGCGGACACAATACTACTACAACGGTAGCAAATGAAACCGCTCGGCGAAAATTGCCGATACAAAGTTCATTTAAACACTGTTACCGTTTTAACAATCTGCATTGCGACATTGATAAGTAATTTTTTTGTTAATTTATATAACCGACGATGAAATTATCTCTGCCGCACGGCAGAGATATCGGGGGGCAGTTCGTAATCGAACTGTCCCTTTAATATGTCGAAAATAAAAAACTTTCTCTCAAAAATCTTTAAAAAACGACAAAATTAAAAATAAATCAAAATTTTTCGACAATTTTCACCAAATAAACGCTAAAAACTTTTGCTTTTTGTAAAAACTTGTGCTACAATACTTGCGTAAACAAACGAGTATGGTTTGTTCGCGGCGCGCGGATAGTTTTTTTGCGCAATCAAACAGCTCATCCTAAAGTTTTTCCCCAAAAAACTTTCTCCTTAATTCGGCAGGCATAGCGAAAGTTATGCCTGTCGTTTTGTGTGCTTAGGTTAAAATCTCTTAAAAGGCTTTTAAACGATTGCGAAAGGCTTTAATTCGTTGACAATTAAACGATAATAAAGTATAATTAATAGATAAATATGCGGACGGAAAAATTATGACTGTACTTGGCATCGATCCGGGGTTTGCGACGATAGGTTACGGGGTAATTAAAGAAGTCGGTAATAAGAAAGTCCCCGTTGATTACGGCGTTATAAAAACGCCTAAGGAACTTACTTTTCCGGAAAGACTCGTGCTTATCGAAAGGGGAATAAATACTTTAATCGACAAGTTTAAACCAGACGAAATCGCTCTCGAAGAACTTTTTTTCAATACGAATATTACTACGGGGATAAACGTCGCACACGCACGCGGAGTAATCGTTGCGACTTGTTATAAAAAGTGCAATAGGCTTTTCGAGTACACGCCGCTTCAGATAAAGCAAGCGTTGACGGGGTACGGAAGGGCCGAAAAACGCCAAATACAGATTATGACGGCAAGTTTATTGGGGCTTTCTAAAGTGCCGCGTCCCGACGACGCAGCCGATGCTTTGGCAGTTGCGCTTACCCATCTTAACACAAGCAGATTTTCTTCTTCTTTCGGAATTCAATAAATACTTAAAAGGTGTTCACGGGTTAATTATGATCGGATATATTAAAGGAAATTTAATTCACGCGGAAAACGGCGTTGTTATTCTCGAAACGGGCGGTATCGGGTACGAAGTTTTATGTTCGGCAACTTTGTTTGACAGGCTCGTTAAAAACGACGGAGGCGAGGCGTATACTTACCTTGCGGTAAGAGAGGACGGCGTATCGTTATACGGGTTCGACAATCTTGCCGAAAAGAATATGTTTTTGCAACTTATAACCGTTTCGGGCGTAGGTCCAAAAATGGGTATAGGCATATTGTCTGCCACGTCGCTAAACGATTTGGCGATGTTTATTGCCGCAAGCGACGTAAAATCGCTTTCCAAAATTAAAGGTTTAGGCAAAAAAACGGCGGAAAGGATTATCGTCGAACTGCGTGAAGCAATGCAGAAAGTACCCGTTCAAAAAACGGTTACCCCCGTCGCTACCCTTAACCAAGAAGGTGAGAACGCCGTGCTTGCACTTATGAGCCTCGGTTATAACCGTACCGAAGCAACCGAAGCGGTAAGCCGTTCGCTTTCCGACGGAAACGGCGATTTGAACTCCATAATTACGGGCGCATTGCGCTATTTTGCATAAAACCACGAGAAAGGTATCGAAATGTTTGATGATGAATTGATTACGTCCGCAATGGGCGCAAGCGACGAAGAAAGAATTTTAGAACCCGAAAAAAACTCTTTCGACGAAGCGGAAAACGTACTTAGACCGAAAACTATGGACGGTTACGTCGGTCAAGAAAAGGTTAAGGACAACCTCAGCGTTTTTATGCAAGCGGCGAAGATGAGAGGGGAAGCGTTGGATCACGTTTTACTGTACGGTCCTCCGGGGCTCGGTAAAACCACGCTTGCTCATATTATCGCTAACGAAATGGGTACTTCCATAAAGGTTACAAGCGGTCCCGCAATAGAAAAATCGGGGGATCTTGCCGCGATTTTGACTAATCTTAACGAAGGCGACGTTTTGTTTGTCGACGAAATACACCGTCTTAACCGAAACGTCGAAGAAATTTTGTATCCTGCGATGGAAGATTTTTCGCTCGATTTTATAATCGGCAAAGGACCTTCCGCACGTAACATACAAATACCGCTCAAGCGGTTTACCCTTATCGGCGCAACGACTAAAGCAGGACTTTTATCATCGCCGCTTCGCGATCGTTTCGGTGTTATGTGTCGGCTTGAAATTTACAACGACAAAGAACTTGCCGAAATAGTAAGCCGTTCAAGCAATATTTTAGGTGCGGAAATCACGCCGGAAGCCGCTTTGGAACTCGGAAGGCGTTCGCGCGGTACGCCGCGTATAGCAAACAGACTTTTAAAGCGGGTAAGGGATTTTTCGATAGTATCGGGACATTCTGAAATTTCGCTTAAAGACACGCAACTTGCCCTAAAAAAGCTTGAAATAGACGAACTCGGACTCGATTCGATAGATATAAAGATTTTGCGTTCGATGGCTGAAAAATTCAACGGCGGGCCCGTCGGACTCGAAACGATAGCCGCCACGATAAACGAAGACGCCGGTACTATAGAAGACGTTTACGAGCCTTATCTTTTGCAACTCGGATTTATAGCAAGAACTCCTCGCGGCAGAGTGCTTACCGTACAAGGTTACAAACATATAGGTATAAAACAACCTTTAAAGCCGCAAATAACTTTTTTTGACGAAGACAATGAAGACAAGTGATTTTTACTACGATTTACCCGAAAGACTTATCGCTCAAACTCCGATAGAACCTCGCGACCATTCGCGCCTTTTACAGTACGATATGAAAAGCGGAAAGGTTACGCACGGGCATTTTTACGATATAGTCGACATTTTACAAAAAGGCGACTTGCTTGTCGTTAACAATACAAAGGTTTACCCCGCGCGTGTTTACGCCAAAACGCAAAACGGCGGCAAAATGGAAATTCTTTTATTAAAAAGGCTTAATTACACCGATTGGGAAGTCTTGGTTAAACCGGGTAAAAAGGCTCGCGACGGTTCGGTATTTACGGTAAACGACCAATTGTCTTTCCAAGTCTTATCGCATACCGATGCGGGAGGGCGTGTCATCCGCTTCATTTTCGACGGTGTTTTCGAAAATATTTTGGAAAAGGCAGGCGAAATGCCTTTGCCGCATTACATAAAGGAAAAACTTAAAGACCAAAGTAGGTATCAAACGGTGTATTGCAAACAAGAAGGCAGTGCCGCCGCACCTACCGCAGGGCTTCATTTTACGACCGAACTTATTGAAAAACTCAAACAAAAAGGCGTTGAGTTTGCCGAAGTAACTTTAAACGTCGGTTTGGGAACTTTTAGACCTGTAAAAGTCGACGACGTCGAAAAGCACGATATGCATTCGGAATACTATTCAATCGACGCAAAAAACGCCGAAATCATTAATAGTGCAAAACGCGAAAACAGACGAGTTATCGCTGTCGGTACTACGTCGGTTAGGACTTTGGAAAGCGTTGCCGACGAAAACGGTTTCGTAAAAGCGACAAGCGGCGATACGAAGATTTTTATCTATCCGCCTTATAAGTTTAAATGCGTAAACGGGTTGATAACGAACTTCCATTTGCCCGAGTCCACCCTTATAATGCTTGTCGCCGCGCTTGTCGGTCAAAATAAAATTCTCGAACTATATAATCTTGCCGTTAAGGAAGAGTATAGATTTTTCTCTTTCGGGGACGC
>CAYNYV010000058.1:0-9156 GCA_964401515.1 uncultured Christensenella sp. | reverse complement strand
TAAAAATAAATGGGAAGTTGAATTGATTTCCATTTAATAAAACCGCGGTGCTTACATTAAATTTTTTTACCGTCTACGCAAAGACAACAAAGTATAAATTTAAAAACACTACAATAAAACTCAAAATAAAAACAATAGTAAATACGATATAAAAAGCAACAGCAAAGGCGACGGAACACCCGTCGCCTTTATGCGATTACTAAATAAAATAATATGTAACGATATTATATACGGCGTTATGTGTTTTTTCTTATAAAACTCTACGCCACGTTATTTCGTTTTTTTAAAGCCTAGTTACCTTTACTTTTCCATACGGTAGGCACGCCGTCTACGTAATACCAATAATTATCTGCTTCTAAATAATCATCTTCCGTAGGTTGGTTTTTGCTATAATACAATATGGTTGGAAACGGCTTTCCGCCCTGTCCATCAAAACTAACTTCTTCCCAATCGGTTTCACTCCCCTTATAGTATATGCTTAATAAACCTGAATTATATTCAAATGCAGAACCTTCTATCCGCTCTATACCGCTACCGATTATAATGCTTGTTAAATAATTACAACCGTAAAAAGCACGGTCTCCGATATTTTTTACACTGTCGGGAATTGTTATACTTGTTAAACCAAAACAACCCATAAACGCTTGTACGCCTATATCGGTTACGTTACTACCGATAGTTATACTCGTCATACTTTCACAATTACAGAAAGTATTTTCTTTTATCTCAGTTACCCCGTTACCGATTATTACGTTTGTCAAACCCGAGCACGAAGCAAACGCGCTATTTCCCATATCTGTTACACTGTTAGGGATTGTTATACTTGTTAAACCCTTACAACCGTAAAACGCACTACATCCTATATTTGTTACGTTATCGGAGATAATTATACCTGTAATTTTTTCGCAACCGTAAAAGGCATAATCCCCTACGATTGTTACCCCGTCAGGAATAGTTAGTTTGCCTTGTAAACCTTGCGGTGCCCGTATAATTTGCGTTTCGTTTTTGTTGTACACTATTCCTTTTATACTGCAATACGTCGTATTGTTTTCCGATATGTTTATACTTGTCAACTCTTTACAACCTTTGAAGGCATTTTTGTCTATACTAGTTACGCCGTTACCGATTGTTACGCTTTCTAGCCCTGCGCAACCGTTAAACGCACTTTCGCCTATACTTAATACGCTGTCCGGAATAACTACACTTGTTAAATTATCACATCCGACAAATGCACTTTCTATACTTGTTACACTATCGGGAACGGTAAACGAAGTTTCGGTTTTACCGAGCGCATATATCTTTAAAATCCTTCCGTCTTTACTGTATAAGTTCCCTTCTGTACTTTTATATGTTTTGTTGTTATCCGATACATTTATACTTGTTAAGCTTGTACAACCGCTAAACGCATAAGAATTTATTTCCGTTATGTTATCGGGTATAGTTATACTTGTTAAACTTGTACAACATTCGAATGCGTCATAGCCTATACTCGTTACACCGCTACCGATTGTTACGCTTTCTAAACTTGTACAATTACCGAACGCGCGCATACCTATACTCGTTACACCGCTACCGATTGTTACAGTTGTTAAACCCGTACAACCATAGAACGCCCCGTCTATATTTGTCATACTGTCCGGAATAGTAATTTCGCCCTGTATAGCTTTTGGAATATGTATAAAAATCGTTTTATCTTTGTCATACAATATTCCGCCTACGCTAGAATATTTTGTATTGTTTTTTGACACGGTTATATTCTCTAACCCCGTACAGCCGGCAAACGTATAAATAGATATGTCCGTTACACTGTCCGGAATAGTTATGTTTTTTAAATTTATGCAACCTTGGAATATACCCAAACCTAAACTTTTTACATTGCTACCGATAGTTATACTTTCTAAACTTGTGCAATTACAGAATGCATGCGCGCCTATATCGGTTACCCCGTTACCGATTGTTATACTAGTTAAACTTGTACAATCGGTAAACGTAAAATCGGCTATACCGGTTACACTGTCGGGGATTGTTATACTTGTTAAACTCGAACAAACGCCAAATGCATTATGCCCTATTTCGGTTACTCCGCTACCGATTGTTACACTTTCTAAACTTGTACAACCTTTGAACGCATATTCACCGATAGCTAGCACGTTATCGTGAATAGTTACTCTTGTTAAATTTGTGCAATTAAAAAACGCACCCACTCCTATACCGATTACCGAACGCCCTTCGTGTTCGACGGGTATAACAATATCGGTATCGACACAAGTGCCTATGCCCGATACGTAACATTGTTGTTCGTAACTTATATATTCTAACCCTTCGCTGGGCGTTAATAACTCTCCGTATTCTGCCCCACAGTCAGAACAAGTTGCTTTTTTTGTTACTGTTGCAGTACCGCCGTGGCAGTCTTCCGTTACCGTATGCAAACTGTCGCGAGAACAGGTTTTTGTATGCGTGCCGTTTCCGTTAGAAACCCATTCGCCATAACTATGACCTAATGCGGTTATGGTTAAATCTGTTATTTCTACACCGTCGTTATCGAAATGCTTGTTACACTCGGTACAGTCTTTATGTGCTTTTACGCCGTCTGTAGTACAGGTGGCAGGCACTTCTGCTATCCATTCGCCAAAGGTATGCGTATGTGCCAAATCGCCTAAATCACAAGCGGTAAGCATTAGGGATACGCACACCAGCACACATAACGAAAGTAAAATCGTTAGTAGTTTTTTCATTTTTCTCTCTCCCTTAAAAAACCTTTTTTATCCAATATTAAAACATATAGATAAACATACTACCTTTCGCAATGAACGATATGAATATCTTCGCCCAGTTTAAGCCCACGAGATTTTTGAGCAAGCATAATATTATGGTAGGTTCCGCCCTGATTTATGGGGTTTCCCTTTTGGTCAACCAGTTTTGTTTCTACCCCGTCCCATAAAGCGATAAGCTTGTCGCATTTGTTTACAATATATTTAGATGCTTCTAAGTATATATATTTTTCGTCGGGAACGACTTTGCAAGAAACTACTTGCGCAAGTAAATGTCTCATTTTCATTTCGTCGCTCGTCGTAAAAGGATAGCCGTATTCTTTTGCGTCTTCTTTAATTTTGCTTATGTATTCTTCGTAGGGCAAAGGAAGTGTTGCCTTAATGGTAATACCTAACTCGTTAGCACATTCGCTTATCAACTGGTCTGCGCCGAAAGCGAAGTTGGTTCTTACCACTACCCTGTAGTCTTTCATATAACTTAAAAGAATTGCCTTTACTTGTTCTTTAATTTTTTTGTCGTTCGTTTTAATGGTTCTGTGTCCACAACCGGCTATGTTTATTACGGGCTTTCTGCCTTCTCTGTAACTGTAAATTCTAATACCGTGCCCGTAATTATAAAGATAAGGTATCATATTTCTTATCATTATACGGTCCTTTTCTTTTTCGTCTTCGGAAAGACAATCGTAAGGGACAATGTCTTTATGAATCTTTAACGAGTTCCTTTTTTTAGTATCTTCAAAAACACGACCTTTTTCGTCTACGCTTATGTAGTCTACGCCGTATTTCCAACCCATATCCAATTTTTCTTTTACCCACCTAACGTGTTCTTCTCTTGCCAAAAATCCCAATTCGTCTCGGGTTTTTTTGCCGTTTGCCATAACGCTTTTTTCTACGAACCTGTTTACCACGGGATACTCTAATTCTTTGTCGCTGTAGAAACAGTTTATCAATTCTAATTTTTCGGAATACGATTTTGCCTGTTCTATATTAGACAACTTAAATTCCAGCGGTAACGCGTCAAATGAACCCACATCCGTTCCGCCCCTAATAAGTAAAGTGTTTCTGTAACTTTCGTGAATAGCCCTTGCGAAATCGCACAAGTTTATAAACTTATTAGAAGAGAGATACCGTTGCGTTTTTTTGTTTTTAGAACAGCGCGAACAACTTGCGCAAATATTCGTATGTGCGACGATTAAAGAACATACGTCTTCGGTAAACTTGTTAGTTGCGGTTACATTTTCGTCTTTCGTGCCCGTTTTGGTTAATTTAAGAACGTTTTTATTTAATCTGCTTTCTTCTTTTATTTCGTAAATTTTGCCTTTTTTTGTTAAAGTCGGGGTTTTTACTTCCAATGCGTCGAACAAGTATTTAACGCTTATACCTTTTTCGGAAACATCTAACTCTACACCCCATGCCAACGGGTCTTTTTTGCTTACGTATCCGAAAGCCTGCCTATCCCAATTTTGCAATTCGTCGCATAAAATAAGCAAGTACGCAAGCGGATGACGTTCGGGAACTATTGCCGTAGACTTTTTCAACGCGGTTTTTAAATCGTATCTGTTTAAGTTGTTATGTAAGGCTATTGCCGACAATACGTCTACGATAGGAACGGTAAACCTTAAACCGCTGTCCATTAACCTTCTTGCCAATAAAACGGCACTAAAAAAACCGTGGTCCATAAATTCCGATTTGTCGCAATATCTTTTAGTCAGGTTTTCTTTTAACGCGTTTATGTCGTAACCTAACCTTAAATTTATATTGTACGCCAAAAGCTGACTTGTCGTTTGGACGTCTTTCCCTTCGCCCATATCCCTTTTAACGTCGTCGGTAAGAGCCGTTAGCCATTCCATATTGCTGTACGAAACAAACGGGTTGGTTTGCAAATTTTTACCCCACATTTCGTCTGCATATGTTTTAATCTGTTCGTGCGCAAGTTGAAAAGGATACCCTATATCGTGAAAAAGCGCCGTCATTCCCCATAAAAACAAAAAGTCTTTATCGCCGAATTTTTCTTTCGCGTAAAAATTTTTAAAAATATTTGCAAATTTTTTATCGTTACCGTAAATCGACAGACCTAACGCAAAAACATAAACGGAATGCGAATAATGGTCGCGATGCTTACTTAACAATTCACCCGAATGATACTCGTGGTCAGACAAAAACTCCAACAGTTTACCCATCGTATCGTATCCGGAACCGAAAATTTTAAACACTTCGCAAAAAACAAAGTATACGCTAAACGCGTCTTCTTTATCTCCGGTTTCGCAAAACTTAGCCAAAACCCTTTTAAAACAATTTTCGTCGCTTTTTTCTAGCCCGAAACTGTTTTTAAACACTTTTTCTATTATACTTTTTAATGATTTCATATTTTACCGCTTATCTTTTGTAAATCTTATATCCGTTTGCGTTAAGCAACCAAAACGCTCCGTCTAAAAGTTGGTAATCGTATTTTATAACGTCGCACTCTTCTTCTGTTTTATTGTCGCGCTTGGCTATGATTTTACGATATTCTTTTAAGCCGTTAAACGTCGTAAGGTTGGCGTGATACCTTCTTTCGTAACTTTTACCGTTTGTATGTACTCCCTGTATTTTATCGTTGATTATCATATCTTTACTAGACGGAACAAAACCCTGAATAATCATATAAGCGTTCCACCTAAAATGCTCTTGTATAGCCATATTGGTTCTTAAAGAACGATTGTTTACTAAACCGTATTTTACAAAACCGCGACCTAATTTTTGATTATAGACTATATTCGGCATATCGCCCTTGGCATAACAGTCTATATATTCCTTTTCGGTAACCGCCTTGCAATCGTCTTCTTCGTTGCCGTATTTTTTGATTTCTTTTTTTAACAGTTTGGCGGTTCTTGTAAGTTCTTTAATCTTTTCTTTGTTTTTAATCGTTTTATCAGTATTGGCATCGGCTAATTCTTTTTCTATATCGAGTAACCGTTCGGATGTATTCTTTTCCTTGTAATCTAACCCGAACATTTGTAATTTGCTTCTTAAACCCAAACAAGCGTACAAATTAGAACCCCTTTCTATTACCGACTTTTCAGTAAACCATTTTGCCTTGGATTCTTCCATTTTCTCTTCGTTTATGTACTGCGGGTTCATATCTTTTTCTATATCGTAAATATAGTTTCTCATTATAGCCATTTCTCTGTATTTTTCTATTACGATACTAGAATAGTTATACACCGACTCGTCTTCTGTTCCGAACGGAATACAATACGTGTCGTCTAGCAAAATTTTCGAATCCCTAATAATATCTTTATCTCTGACTCTGACGAACACTTGACAATTAACGACTTCCCACTCTTTTAACTTTACGACTATTTTGTTTGCAATATCCAAACTGTTGTAATCGTCGCCAAGCGATACTATAATCTGTATTACTTTTTCTTCTTGTCCAACCGTAATCGATTTCAAATCCTGATAAAAACTTTTTTCGTTTATATCGAAATAATGGTAATACTCTTCGGCTGGAATTTCGGGCAAGTCCAAATAATCGTTCTCGTTTACGCAGCACTGTCCGTTTGCGTCGAAAAAAGAATATTTATACTTAAAATAGTTTTGGTTAAGGTTTTTATTGTTTGCCGTATGCAACCTGTCGAAACAATGATATTTTATTTTTTTAAGAATAACGTTACTGTCTTTATCTTCGGTAAGCAACTGATTGTTTGCCACCATAGACAAAAACATTTGTTGATTGGTATTTCCGAAACCTATCATAACTACCGAAAGGTCTAAATTAGGTTTAACCAACCCGGACTCGGTATCTAACTGCTCTGCCGTTAAATACTTTGTTAAAGGATATTTTTCTATAAAATCAATAGCGATTTGCGAATACTCGTTTACATATATCAAACAACCCTTCGCCTGCTTTTCGAAACGAGAGTAAATATCTTCGTGCCCCCTGTCGCCAAAAACATAAACGGAAATATTTTTTAATAAACTTTCGTCGCATTGACGAACGTATTTTACAAATTCACCGCAAAAATGCAACTTAGTTTTTTCGTCGTCTTCTACTATTATAATATTTACTTTTTTACCTGTGTTTTTAAGTTTAACGACAAGCGGATTTATATAGTCGTTTAACCAATTTTTTGTTTCTTTCCCCTTCGCAAAAGGCTGATATGCTATATTTTCTACAAACAATTTGTTTTGTTCTTCTGCGGAAATTTTCCCGGCTAAAATACACTGTTCGCCACACGTCTTATATATCGTTTTCCCTTTTTTATTATTGCCGATTACAATACATTTGGTCTGTTTGCCGAGTTTGAATTTAAATATTTTTATCCTTTCCCAAACGGCTTGGTGCAACAACGAAAAGACAAAAACAATCGCGTTTATTATTACCAGCGTCAAACACATATACAGCGCAACCTTAAAAAGCGGACATACGGACGACAAAGAAGCAACGTTAGCTGTATCGTATTTTAGCGCTATTAAATACACCGATTTGGAAATTGCGTCTAATAAAGATTCGAAAACGGTTTTTCCGCCGTAAAAATTACTTAAAAAGAACAACGGTATAGCAATTAAATAAATAATTGCGCATTTACCTTTTTTAAAACTTCTGATATAATTTATTTTATCTGCCCTGTCTAACACGAATAATTTAATAACTATCGTTAAAACAATTATACCCATAACTACTAGACAGGCTAAAGATACCGCACTGTAAACAAACATTCCGATTCTCCTTATTAACTACGAAATATCACTATCGACACTGTTTTGTTTTTTAACTTATACACATAAATCTGTTTCAAAATAAACGAATCAATTTTAAATTGTCGTAGTATGCTCTATTTTTCCGCAGAAAAAATCATAAATCCGACATTAAAAATAAAATTGCTTACATGGTACTGGTCTTCAAGACTATCAAAGTTTTCTTCAAGCCATTTGCAGTTTTCTGCAATTTCTTTATTTTCAGGATTCTCCTTCGCGTATTTTTGCATATCCGAAAAAATAAAGCCGAAATAAGTGTCGAATAAAGCTTGCTTTTTGTCAAAATCGAATCCGGCAGTACTTATACATGCGTTTTCCATTTTAATATTATTAAAGCCGGCGTTAACCAAAAGCGTATAAACTTGTCGACCACTCTGTCTATACCCGGCATCGTGGTCATTGGCACAAATTTCAAACATTTTTTCAAATTTACCGTCGGGGTCAGGATAACAAAAATTCAATCCGTCATCTATATCTTTCACTATTATTTCACCACCAAAGGCAAGGTATTTACGTAAAATTTTAAGAAGCTTGGCAGGATTTTTTAAATGTAATATAAGCATAGATACATTTATAACATCTACCTTTGTTATTCCGTTTTTATTTAAAATATCAATCAATTCGTTCTCGAAATCCGTTGCTTCGACGTCGATTTGATAAAACTTGCATTTGTGCGGAAAATGACTGTTGGCGTAATTAACCGCTTCTTCGTTATATTCAAGTCCTATAATTTTTTCTACTCTCGAATCGTTGCCAAGCCTGTCCATAACGACTTCGCCGTTATTTGCGCCTACATCTAATACGGTAATATTCTGCATGTCTTTAAGAATCTTTTCGTAGGCAACCATATCAAAATCTCTCGATACGCTAAGTTGCGTTAAAAATCTTCTCTTCTCTTTTGCATCGGAAACGTCATATTTATTTTCAAAACGCACCCTTTTTGTAGTTACCGTAAACCCGACGCCTAAAACGGCACATATTTTTTCGTACAAATTACATATAGCATCTTCGAGCGAGTTGTTTGTCGCATCTATCCAATGCAATCGCTTAACATAGTATTCCATAGCCCTGTTAAGTTCTTTATTGTCTACACGAAAAGGCATAATAGCAATATTTCCGTTATTCTCTTCGTTAGCCCTATAAGCCATTTCCACTTCGTTTAAACAGTGATTAGAATGAGAAGAACTTCCGTTAAGAATAAGTACAAAAATTTTACTGTTGCTAATAGCGTTACAAATACTTGTCGCGTAATCCCCTACAACGTCTCGCGGAGCGTACCAACATCTTATTTTCCGCGATTCAAGAAAATTAACGATATTATCTGCTATTGTTTTTGAATCGTGCTGATAACTTATAAATACATCATACATAACAACATTCTCACTTTAGTAAAAAAAATTTTAAAATACTTGTTTTTATTATATCATATCGATTTTTGAATGTAAATAGTAAAAGAAAATAAAAACAATATCGATTATCGACAGAACGATTATATCGTTTTCATTCTTATATGCAACACCGAGCCCGATAAAAAACCGGACTCGGTGTTGTAGATAAATTCAAAAGTAACTTAAATCCAAAAGTTTAGACAAAGAATTAAATTTTAATTACCCTTCTAATTGTATTTGATTTTCGGGGTTATATA
>CAYNYV010000057.1:0-9231 GCA_964401515.1 uncultured Christensenella sp. | reverse complement strand
CAAGTAAAAGCGGGCGACGAAATCGGCGTTAAGGAAAACAAAAAGAACAATAAATACTTTACAGCCTTGAAAGAGGTCGCTAAAAACGGAGCAATGCCTAAATGGGTAGACTTCGATCCTGAAACACTTAAGGGTAAGGTTATCGCGCTTCCGCAAAGAGACGATATTGACGCTCAAATCGCGGAACACATGATAGTCGAGTTGTATTCTAAGTAATAAGATTTGTTAATCTTTTGCTTAAAATAAAAATTCAGGAGGTATTATATCTATGATGGAAATAGATATGCCCAACATCGCTGTTGAAGAAAGCGAAGATTTAAGTTACGCTAAAGTCGTTTGCGAGCCTTTAGAAAAAGGTTTCGGCACGACTTTAGGAAACTCGCTAAGAAGGACTTTGTTATCTTCACTGCCGGGCGCTGCGGCGCAAGGCGTCAGGTTTGCGCCTGAACTCGGTGTTCAACACGAATTTTCAACCATTAAGGGTGTTAAGGAAGACGTTCCCGAAATTATCCTTAACATTAAGGAAATTGCTTTCAAAACCGTTTCGACAAACCCGTCGTTCAAGGAAACGGTTACCCTAAAAAAATGCGGACCTTGCGTCGTTACGGCTGAGGATATAGAACTCCCTACCGATATCGAAGTGGCAAATCCCGGCGCATATCTTTGCACGCTTGAAGACGGCGCCGTACTCGATATGGAACTAACAATCGGGCGCGGGCGCGGCTATCAAGGCGCAGAATGCAACAAAACCGACGAAATAGGTTATATCGCGGTGGATTCCAAGTATACTCCCGTCAAAAAGGTAAGCTATACGGTTGAAAACACTCGCGTCGGTCAAAGCACCGATTACGATAAACTTATTTTGGAAGTAACGACTAACGGCGCTTTTGCGGCGAGAGACGTTATATCATTGGCAGCAAAACTCGTTCAGGAACATATCAGTCTTTTCTCGGGATTAAGTCAATCGATTCCCGATATCTTAAAGACGCAACCTGCCGATCCGTTGCCGAGAATTTTAGAGATGAACATTGAAGAAATGGACCTTACGGTTCGTTCCTACAATTGTTTGAAACGTGCGAATATTCACACGATTGAAGACTTAACCAATAAGACAGAAGACGATATGCTCAAAGTCCGTAATCTCGGCAAAAAATCACTTGACGAAGTTATTTTGAAACTTTCAAGCTACGGCTTATCGCTCAAAGAACAGGAGGACTAATTAATATGGCCAGAAAATTAGGTATGACCGCTACTCAAAGACAGACGGTCTTAAAAAACCAGGCGACCAAGTTACTTTGGTACGGAAAAATAGAAACAACTGAAATGCGCGCAAAAGAACTCCGTCCTTACGTTGAAAAAATCATTACCTTAGCAGTAAATTCTTACGAAGATACTATCGAAACTCAGGTTGTGACTAAAGACGCGAAGGGTAAGGAAGTTACTACTACCGTTATCAAAGACGGTCCTAAGAAACTTGCCGCAAGAAGACAAATTATGTCTAAACTTCACGAGTTTACTCTTACCAAAGAAGCTAAGGAATCGAAACGCGACTTTAAAGAAAGATCTCGCAGTATCAAGCACCCCTTGGTTGAAAAACTTTTCAACGAAATCGCTCCTAAATACGCTCAACGTAAGGAAGAATTAGGTCAAGGCGGCGGATATACCAGAATTTATTCTTTAGGCGAACGTCGTGGCGACGCCGCAAAAATGGCAATTATCGCTTTAGTATAAGCGGTGTTGTTTTGCTTAGATAAAAAGGAACTGTTATGTTTTCTAACAGTTCCTTTTTTACACTTTTATAGTGATATTGCGGTTTATTTTTAGCGTTTTATTTCGCACCTTAAATCGGGTAGAATAATAAAAAGTCCTTCTATAGGTCGATTATCGGCATTTTTTAATTATGAAAGATACAAAGGTAAAGATTTTATCGTTCGGGGAAATTATTCTCGATGTATATAAAGATAAAACGGTTTTAGGCGGAGCGCCGTTTAATTTTGCGTTTCACGCATCAAAATTAGGCGCGAAAGTTTGGCTTGTTTCAGCCGTCGGAAACGACGTCGAGGGTAGAGACTCGCTTTCGTCGATTAAAAAAAGCGGAGTTAATTGCGACTACGTTTGTATTGACGATAATCCTACGGGTAAATGTTTTGTTGCTTTGGATCAAAACGGCGTGCCCGATTTTAGATTGCAAAACTGCGTAGCCTACGATAATATAAAAATCGACGAAAGAATTTTTCAAGGTAATTACGACGCTTTATCTTTCGGAACGCTTGCATTGCGAAGCGAAAACAACTTCGATGCTATTAAAAGTTTATTAAAAAATTGCAAAATATCTAATGTCTATTGCGATTTAAACTTGCGTGAGCCTTACGTTTCCGAAAAAAGCGTTAGTTTTTGTCTTAAAAACGCAAATATCTTAAAAGTTACGTGCGACGAACTAAAATATGTAATCGAAAATATATTGAAACTCGATTATAACGGTTATGACCAAGCCGCTAATTTAGTTTTTGACAGTTTCAGTAACATAAAACAGATTGTTTTGACTTGCGGCGAGGACGGCGCTTACGCTTACTTAAGGGATAAGTGGCAAAAATATTTTCAACCGGCAAAACGGGTAACTGTAGTTTCGACGGTCGGCGCCGGCGATAGTTTCGGCGCGGCGTATCTTGTTAGTTATCTTCGCAATAGTCCTATTACGGAATGTTTAAAAACAGCAACCGAAGTCAGTGCCTCCGTTATTTCAAATGAAAACAATCTTATAAATATTTTAATATAAAAAGCCGCTTATAAAAGCGGCTTTTTGCTATGTCCCGTAGTATAAACGTTAAAAGCGTTTTTGGCGTTTATAGGGGATAGAACTGAGTTAAGTATTGCGATTTTTTGTTTTGACTTAAGCGTTATAAAATTAAAGGCTTGTTTATCGGAGCCGTCCGTTAATAGGGGATAGGGGTTATAGACTTCGAATCTGCAAGCGCTTAGTTTTACGCGGCGGAGGATAAATCCTCTTTCGCCGTCCGACAAAATCGAGTAATCTTCGCCGTTGCATTTATCGCAAGTTTTTCCGAAAGGACAGTAACATAAATCCATTACTTTAATCGAACCCGCCGAATAATAATAGCCGTTTAATTCTCGCGCGGCGGAGGTAGATAACTCTTTCGACAGCACAACGTCATTAGCATAGGCGCGCGCGTTTTTTACCGATAAAGAGTTGTAAAGGTTTACGCCGCTTCCTAAAATGCAAGGGACATTATGTTCTTTAGATAGTTCTATGCCGTAATAGCCGTCGACGTAAATACCGTCGAATTTCGGTAAAAGCGGGGATATAAGCCCGTTATCGGCACTATTTAGCATTGGCGGAAGATACAAATACTTTTTACACGGGTTTAATTTTAAATCGGAAAAAAATTTATCGAACGATTTTAAGTCGGAATAATTTTGTGGCGAAAAAACCGCAACTTGAAAATCATAGTCTTTAATATCGGCGAAATCTTCGTCGATAATCAAAACGCCTTTTTCAAAGTCGTAACGCTCGCTCTCTATAATCGGCATTGGATTACAAGGTCTGTCAAGCGTGCCGACGATTAGTCGAGCCGCTTCGTCGTAAACTTTTCTTCTAAACGAGTTAAGTTGACTTTTTGCGATAAATACGCCGTCGGTGTTTATCGTTACGGAAGGAACGAAAGGATAGTCGCCGCATTTTGCAAGATTGTCTTTAAGTTCGTCCTTGTAAAGCGGTCGCGTTTGCGCCTTTTGTAAAATAAAATCGGAAACGACCGTTATATTTTTACCGTTTACCGAAATATCTATCTCGGCTTTGTTGTCGGCAAAAAAGCGTCCTAACAGGCTTATAGGTAGACTTTTTTTATATTTTAAGTAATCCGATTCAAGTTTTACGTCGCAAGTAAGCGTTACATAGTCGCCCGCTTTGACGTTACCTTGATAGCGCAAACGACAATCGTTGGCAAAAGTGTAATTTCCGACTTCTTCTCCCGACCTTAGTATTTTTCCGCAATCGCCGACTGAAAAGGAATGGTCGGTTTTTGCTTCGAAAAAGTTTTTTTTTACGCTTTTTATCTGTCCGATAGTTTCGCCGACGTGACTTTGAACTTTATCGGATATAAAGTTTCCATCCTGCTTGAAGGCTAAACCGTGTGTGTAGTCACCGCGGTTAAAACTGCGCGATAACGGGCTTATAGACGGCTTTTTGCCGTTTAAAAGGTCGTTGTAATATTTTGATGCGTAATAAACGTAGGACGGTTTTCTCATTCTTCCTTCGATTTTAAGCGAACAAACGCCGGCGTTTAAAAGTTCCGGTAGTTTATCGTTTAGCGACAAATCGGCAAGCGAAATGCAATACCCTTTCTTATTTATTTTACTGTTTTTTAAGGTGTAAAGTTTTCTGCAAGGTTGTTTGCAAAGTCCTCGGTTTCCGCTGTTGTTGCCTGCGAAACTCGACATATAGCACTGTCCCGAAAACGCAGTGCATAACGCCCCTTGAACGAAAACTTCGGTATCGACGATTTTGCAAATTTCGGCGATTTCGCTTAAAGGCGTTTCTCTTGCCAAAACGACTCTGCAAAAACCGAACTCTTTTGCAAGCCTTGCGCCGTAAACATTGTTAACGCCCGCTTGCGTGGAAAGATGCAATTCTAAATCGGGGAATCTTTGATGTAAAAGTTTTCCTAAAAACATATCTTGCACGATAAGGGCATCAACGCCGCTATCGTTGCAAAATTCTGCGTAGTCGAAAAAATCGTTTAATTCTTTATCGCCGACGATAGTGTTTAGCGCGACGTAAACTTTTACGCCGAGTATATGTGCGTAAGTTATATAATACGGTAAATTTTCCTTGGTAAAATTTTCGGCGTTTTTTCTTGCCGAAAATAAGTCTAAGCCGAGGTAGACCGCGTTTGCGCCGCCGTTTATCGCGGCGAAAAAACTATCCTTACTGCCGGCGGGGGCTAAAAGTTCAATCATAAAAATCCTAAACGAAAAATCTAAAAAGTTTTTGTCCGTATCGAAATCGTTAAACTTCCGTAGGCAAATTAAATTTGTCAATTGACGCGGACAAGGACGAAAATCGATGCTACACGATATATTTTAACACAAAGTCGACTTGTAATCAACGGATATTTGAATAAAGTGTGAAAATCAATAATTCAGTCAATAATTTTACCTAAATATTTGCTATTTTCTATCGGTTGTGATACAATATTAAGGCGGCAAGGGCTTTTGCTGCGATTAAGCATCTTGTTATACGGGAGCAATTTTATGAACATTAACAAAAATTATGACGTTATTATAATCGGTGCGGGTCCGTCGGGCATTTTTTGCGCTTACGAGCTGAAAGAAAAACGCCCCGATTTGAAAGTTTTGATTATCGAAAAGGGCAGAAGCATCGAAAAACGAAACTGTCCTAAACGTTACACGGGCGTTTGCGCCGGTTGTAAGCCTTGTTCGATTACGACGGGGTTTGCCGGTGCGGGTGCGTTTTCAGACGGAAAACTTTCCTTATCGCCCGACGTCGGCGGAAATCTTCAAAGCATGTTAGGTTACGAAAAGGCGGTCGAACTTATCAAACGTTCCGACGATATTTATCTTAAGTTCGGCGCGGATATTTTCGTTTACGGTTTGGATAAGGAAAACGAAATTCGCGAAATCCGTCGTAAGGCAATCGGGGCAAACTTAAAACTTATCGAATGTCCCATTCGTCATCTCGGTACCGAGGAAGGCTATAAGATTTACACGAGGCTTCAACACCACCTCGAAGAAATCGGCGTCGAAATGATTTTCAACACGATGGTTACCGACATTGTCATCGAGGACGGTAAGTGCAAAGGCGTTATCACCGATAAAGGCAATACTTATTATTCCGATCAGATCGTCACGGGTATCGGGCGTGAAGGTTCGGAGTGGTTTTTGGGTATTTGCCGTAAGCACGATATAGCAACGCAAGTCGGAACCGTCGACATCGGCGTAAGGGTTGAATGCCGCGACGAGGTTATGGACGAACTTAACCGCAACCTTTACGAAGCGAAACTCGTTTACTATTCGCAAACTTTCGACGATAAAGTAAGAACTTTCTGTACCAACCCTTCGGGCGAAGTCGCAACCGAATACTACGAAAACGGACTTGCCGTCGTTAACGGACACGCATATAAGAGTAAGGAATTTAAAACTAAAAACACAAACTTTGCGATTTTGGTTTCCAAAAACTTTACAAAGCCCTTCAAAACACCTATCGAATACGCTAAACATATCGCCCAACTTTCAAACATGCTTTGCGACGGTAAAATTTTGGTTCAGCGTTTCGGCGATTTAAGAAGGGGCAGAAGAACGACCGAAGAAAGACTTACTCGTAACAATTTGATTCCCACTTTAAAAGACGCGGTGCCCGGCGATTTGTCGCTCGTTTTGCCGCACAGAATTATGACGGATATTATCGAGATGATTTACGCGCTCGATAAAGTTTCGCCCGGGCTTGCCAGCGACGAAACCTTGCTTTACGGTATCGAAGTTAAATTCTACTCTAACTCGGTCGTCGTCGATAAAAACTTCGAAACAAGCGTTAAAGGCTTGTATTCGATGGGTGACGGCGCAGGGCTTACAAGGGGGCTCCAACAAGCCTCTGCAAACGGTTTGTCGGTAGCGGATTCGCTGCTCGAAAAGTTTGAGGCCAAAGCCTAAAAGTCGACCGATAAGCCCGTTATCGGGTATTTTAGAATAAAATGCCTACGTGTAAAGAGTTTAAAGAATACGTTGCAGCGCAGTTAGCGCCGACGGGTAATATAATGCTTAGACCGATGATGGGCGAATACCTTTTTTATTACGAAAACGTCCACGTCGGCGGCATTTACGACAATCGGGTTTTATTAAAAAAACTTTCTGCAAACGACGGTTACGGCTTAGAAGAAGAACATCCTTACGACGGCGCGAAACGTTTTATGCGTAAACTCGATAATTTAGACGACGTCGAGTTTTTGCGTCGCGTTTTAACCGCCACCGCCGAACAATTAAAAAGAGGTAATAATCGATGAAGGATCCAAGACTTAATAAACTTGCCAAGGTTTTGGTAAATTACTCTATTCGCGCTAAAAAGGGCGAAAAGGTTATGATAGAAGGTTTCGGCGAAGTAACCGACCTTGTCAAAGAAGTAATAAACGAAGTGTATGCAGTCGGCGCTTATCCCTTCGCCGTTTTAAGGGAACATTCGGTTTTGCGTGCGCAAATTTCGGGCTCGACTAAAGAATCGCTTGCACTATGGGCTAAATACGACGGATATATGATGGACGATATGGACTGTTATATAGGTATCCGCGGCGGCGCAAACGCTTTCGAACTTTCCGACGTTCCTAAAGATAAAAATGCAGACTATTCCACAATATATAGTTATCCCGTTCATCACGAAAAACGCGTAAACAATACAAAATGGGTAATTTTAAGATATCCTTCGCCGTCGATGGCGCAGCAATCGGCAACGTCGACCGAGGCTTTCGAAGACTTTTTCTTTGACGTATGCACTTTGGATTACGCAAAAATGAACAAAGCGATGGACAGTTTAAAAGCGCTTATGGATAAAACCGACAAGGTGCGCCTTATTGCAAAGGATACCGACTTGAGTTTTTCCATAAAAGGCATCGGCGCCGTTAAATGTTCGGGCGAATGTAATATTCCCGACGGAGAAGTTTATTCGGCACCCGTTAAAGACAGCGTCAACGGGTATATAACCTACAACGCGCCGTCCGTTCAAGGGGGCGTAAGGTACGAAAATATCCGATTGGAATTTAAAGACGGCAAAATCGTCAAAGCAACGTCAAACGGCAGCGACGAAATCGAAAAAGTCTTTGACGTCGACGAAGGCGCAAGGTACGTCGGTGAATTCGCTATCGGCGTAAATCCTTACGTCACGAAACCGATGGGAGATATTTTGTTTGACGAAAAGATAGCGGGCTCAATACACTTTACGCCCGGGTGCTCGTACGAAGATTGTTCTAACGGTAACGTTTCGGCGCTACATTGGGATTTGGTGCTTATAATGACCGAGGAATACGGCGGTGGTGAAATTTGGTTCGACGACAGGCTTATAAGGAAAGACGGTATTTTCGTTATCGACGAATTAAAGTGTTTAAACCCCGAAAATTTGAAATAAAGAAAAGCTAAAAATTGTTTTTTCGGTAAAAACAGCGGTAAAATCATAAATTTTTTATCAATAAAACGTAAAAGGCGTTTAAATATTTGACGAAAATATAATTATTTACTATAATTACATTAGCAATAAATCCGAACGGTTTCGGATAGATGAAAAGCAAATCATTAAAATTAAAAAAAGAAAATCAGTGAAGGAGATTTTTTAAATTATGGCAAATGTAAAAGTTGCAATTAACGGTTTTGGCAGAATCGGTCGTCTTGCTTTCAGACAGATGTTTGGCGCAAAAGGCTACACCATCGTTGCTATCAACGATTTAACAAGCCCCAAGATGCTTGCTCATCTTCTTAAGTATGACTCCACGCAGGGTAACTATGCAAGAGAACACGAAGTATCTTACAAAGACGCTGTTTTGGCAGAAGACGGAAAGACCGTTGTAACCCCCGGTTCCATCATCGTTGACGGCAAGGAAATTACTATTTATGCTTGCCCCAAGGCACAAGATCTTCCTTGGAAGAAACTCAAAGTCGACGTTGTTTTAGAATGCACCGGTTTCTACACCAGCAAGGCTAAAGCGCAAGCACACATTGACGCAGGCGCTAAGAACGTCGTTATTTCCGCTCCTGCAGGAAACGATCTTCCTACCATCGTTTACAACGTAAACCACAAGACTTTGACTAAAGAAGATCACATCATTTCCGCAGCAAGCTGCACCACCAACTGCTTGGCTCCTATGACCAAAGCTTTGAACGATTACGCTCCTATCCAAAGCGGTATCATGACCACCGTTCACGCTTACACCGGCGATCAAATGCCTTTGGACGGTCCTCAAAGAAAGGGCGATTTAAGAAGAAGCCGCGCTTGCGCTATGAATATCGTTCCTAACTCTACCGGCGCTGCTAAGGCTATCGGTCTTGTTATTCCCGAACTCAACGGCAAACTTATCGGTTCCGCTCAACGTGTTCCTACCGCTACCGGTTCCACCACTATTTTGGTTGCGGTCGTTAAAGGTAAAGACGTTACCGTTGAAGGTATCAACGCCGCTATGAAGGCTCAATCCAACGAATCTTTCGGTTATAACGAAG
>CAYNYV010000056.1:0-9295 GCA_964401515.1 uncultured Christensenella sp. | reverse complement strand
ACTTAAACAGCCTTTTGATAATCTTTTCGCCTTTATTTCGATAAGTAACGGCATTTATCGCGCCGCAAACGGAAAGTTCGCCCGCGTTTTTGGAAAAATTAACTATTCTAAGCCCGTTGCCCGTCACCACGAGTTTTCTTTCGTCCGCGACAAGAACTTTAATTTCCTTGTCGGAAAACCCTTCGACTTCTTTTATACCTTTCGCGTCGACGCCGTTTTTGCAAATAAGTAATTGATGTTCGCCCATTTTTACGCAGTCCTTCTTTATCGTATGCTCGAAAAAGTTTAAGTATTCTATCCGGTAAAAAATATTAGTATCAGTCGAATTTTACGCGAAACGCCTTACAAATTTTTGTTTTCAAAGTAAAAAGGAATGACTCCGTCGCTCTTTTTAAGCATTTTTATTTGCTTTAAAAGTTCATCGTTTTCCTTTTTCAGTTTAAGACACTCGACAGCATATTTATCTTTAATTTTTTCGACCAGTCCGTCTATTTCTTTGCTAAGTTTATCGAAATATTTAAAATCTTCTGCACGTATCGGAGTATTTTCAATTCTTTCACGTTCGATTTTGTTAATGTAATTTCGATATTTGTTTTGATATCTTAACGCAAGTTTATCGTCGCCGCCCGAAATTTCCATAATGATTTTTCTTACCGACTTACCGCTTTTTTTGCCGCTGTTTATTGAAGAAATTAAAAAATTTTCGTCTTCTTTAGAAAAACTTTGCGCCTTGCACGCTTTAAGATTTTTAACACCGTTAATCGTTTTAGACAATTCATCCATTTGTCTTTCGTCTTTTAATAAATTATAATAGTAATTTCTTACGCTCCCCTTGGCTTTTCCCGTCTTTTTAGCGACTTCGGAAAAAACCGCACTTAAACTTTTTCCGCTTTTAGCGGCGTTTAAAACTTCTTTAATTAAAAAATCTCTTTCGGTTTTTGTAAATCCTTTCATACAAACGACTTCCTTTTATATTTTTTGTTATCTTAACACGTTACCGCATAGCAACGGGCTTTTTTCAAGACTTAAATAATCTATCTCCCGTAACCGTTACGCATAAAGTATTGACAGTAAAAAAAATTTCAAACATAGTCGACGAAAATTTTTAATATATTAAATTATGAATATGTTTTTGTACTCGTCTAAAAAATGTTTGCTATCATCTAAAAACGAAAACTTTCCGCTCGGTAAAAATCTTGTAAAAACCGACGTTTCCAAAAACCAAACGCTTACCTTCGATTTTAACGGAAGATTTGAAACCGCACGTTATCATTCTGACCGCGATTTTTGTAAAAATGTGGCGATAACAGACCTATACGGCGACTTATTGTGCTATCCCGTATTAAAACCGTACCAAAATTTCCCTTTTAAAAATATACTTTCCAAAAGCGTTGTAATCGAAAACATACAATTCTTTTTATCTGTTTTCACAGACGGCGCGATTAAACTTACGATACGCGGACTTAACGAAACGCTTACGGTAAATATTCCGTTTATCCCAAACGATTTAGAAGCCTACCCCGTGGGCGGAAATTTGTTTTTAGTCGATCTTAAATCCAATTTGCATTATATAATAATAGTTTCATGCGCCAATCTTTGCGTAGAGTTTTCAGATATTTGCGACGAATTCACCATCGATACAAAACTAACCTTAACAAAAAACCATAGCGGCATACAAACACACCGCGAAATAAAAAGTTACGCCTACGACGGCAAAGTAAAACTTGTCGGCAGAACTTTTCAAACATTTTATAGTTACGAAAAAATCCCCGAACCGATTATCCCCCTTGCCTTTTTGGAAGAAGTCGGTTTAGGCACCGACTTTACAAGTTTTTTAACACCCGAACTTTCTAAAAACGCAGAACTTTTAACCGAGTTTTTCGGCAAAATTAACTTTGCTTTACCCCCTTTTTATAAAGAATTGCCCCAAACTTACGCAATAGTTTCAGATAACGGCGTAAAATACGCAAAATTCACGACGGAAAACAGTAAAATCGCAGACGTGTCTTTGGACGACTACTTTTAATTTACCGCGCAAGCGATTTATACTTTAAATTGCTATGAAAATTTTTTATATTTTTTTAAAACTCATATGAATTGTGTTGACAATCAAATGAATTTATAGTATAATTTTCTTGTAAAACAAAAACGGCGGTGATGGACGTATGGAAAATTTTCCGGGGACAAGCATAAAAGCGGACGGTAAAGACGTTACCAATTTTTTAGACGGATTGTTTACCTTAAACGACGTCAATCAAACTCAACTTACGGAAATAACGGGACTTTCGCAATCGACGATTCAAAATTGGGTAAACCGCGGTTGGGTTCAAAAAAGCAATAAAAAAGGTTACGGCAGGGACAAAGTTTCAAGGATTTTTATTATCAATATGTTGCGCGGCGTTTTAAGTCTCGACAATATTTCGGCATTACTATACTACGTTAACGGTAAAACCGAAACGACCGAGGACGATATAATAAGCGAATCTCAATTATATATCATACTTTGTCAAATAATAGCCGATCCCGATTTTGACTTTACAAATTTCGATAATCTTATCGACAAAAACCTTGACAAGCATCCCGAACTTTCGGAAAACAGAGAAAGACTGAAAAACGGAATAACGATAATAATCCGCGCGTTTACCGTATCGAAGGCGTTAAACACCCTTAACGAAAACGTCGAGAAAATCGTAGGGGTTCACGGCAAACCGTAAACACAGCAGCAACTTTTTTGCTAAAAGCGGCAAAAAAACGTCGATAACGGGCTTATAGCCCGACTTTTACAAAGCAATTTGCGTTTTACGCATAAAAAATACGGGAGGTATCTACTATGTGGGTAACTTGGAACTTAGCGCAAAAAATCTTCTTTTGCATCGCAATGCCTGCTTCGGTACTTTTGGTTGTACAAATCATAATGATGTTGATAGGCTTCGGTTCGAGCGGCTCCGACGCAGACGTAGACGTCGACGCGGACGTTGATGTCGATATCGACGTCGATATCGACGACGTAAGCACAGGAGAAGTCCTTGACGCCGACCACGGCTTCGGGCTTTTTACGGTACGAGGACTAATAGCCTTCTTTACCGTAGGCGGCTGGGTAGGCTATACGTTAGCCGACGGCAACACGGTATTGGCAGTCGTTGCGGCATTGCTGTCGGGCTCGGTCGCACTCGTACTTATGGGGCTTTTGCTAAAATGGCTTACTTCATTGCAATCGAACGGCAACCTAAACTATAACGACGCGATCGGGCTTGTCGGCGAAGTTTATCTTACCGTCCCCGTCAAAGACGGCGGTAAAGGCAAAGTAACCGTTATTTTAAACGAAAGACTTACCGAACTTAGTGCGATACAAACGGGAGACAAACCGATTTACACGGGCAAAAAAGTAAAAATCGTCGGTATGGTTTCCGACAGTTTTATCGTCGAAGAAGTATAAAACCATTTAAAAAAGTCAGTCTATAGGTCGTTTATCGGTCCTTTTTACCCAGTACAATATAAAAAAAAGACTAAGCCTTACGACCTATCGGCGCTTATATAAAACAACAAAGAAAAACAAAAAATTATTAGGAGGAAACCTTATGAACACAATTTTAGCATCGAGCGGCGGCATCGTCGCACTAACCGTAATCATCCCCTTGCTTATAGTAATGGTTGTATTGCTTATAGCAACGCGCTTTAAAAAATGTCCGTCGGATAAAATCATGGTCGTCTACGGTAAAGTTTCGTCCGGTAAAGACGGCGTACGTAGGTCGGCAAAATGTTTGCACGGCGGCGTCACCTTTATAGTTCCGCTGTTCCAAGCCTATCAATTTATGGACTTAACGCCCATATCGATATCGGTTGACTTAAAGAGCGCATTATCCCGTCAAAACATTCGTATCGACGTACCCTCCATATTTACCGTAGGTATTTCGACCGAACCCGGCGTTATGCAAAACGCCGCGGAAAGACTTCTCGGCTTAAAACTAAGCCAGATACAAGAACTTGCCAAAGACATAATCTTCGGTCAATTGCGTCTTGTTATCGCAACCATGGACATCGAAGAAATCAACACCAACCGCGATAAATTCCTTGACGCCGTAAGTCTAAACGTTGAAGGCGAACTTAAAAAAATAGGTCTTCGTCTTATAAACGTTAACGTAACCGATATTTCGGACGAATCGGGTTACATAGTCGCGCTCGGTAAGGAAGCCGCAGCGAAAGCAATCAACGACGCGAAAATTTCCGTTGCCGAAGCAGACAGAAACGGCGCCATCGGTGAAGCCAACGCAAAAAGAGAACAACGTATTCAAGTCGCCGAAGCCGACGCCATCGCGATAAAGGGCGAAAACGAAGCGAAAGCGGCAATAGCAAATTCGTATTCGGAACTTCGTCAACGCCAAGCGGAAGCCGAGCAAAGAGCGGCATCTGCAGAAAAAATCCACGCCGCAAAAGCGCTCGAAGACGCATACGCCGCCGAAAAATCGGCTGAAAACGCTCGTGCCGAACGCGAAAAAGCCTCGCAAGAAGCCGACGTTCTCGTTAAAACGCGTATCGAAAAAGAAAAACTCGAACTCCAAGCCGAAGCCGAAGCGGCTCAGCTTAGAAAGAAAGCGCAAGGCGAAGCCGACGCTATATTTGCTAAAATGGACGCGCAAGCGCGCGGTATGAAGGAAGTTTTAACGGCTCAGGCGGAAGGTCTTTCCGAAGTCGTAAAAGCCGCCGGCGGCGACACCAACGAAGCGGCAAGGCTTATGATAACCGATAAAATCGAAAAAATCATCGCTACCCAAGTCGAAGCCGTCAAGAATATTAAGATCGACAAAGTTACCGTTTGGGACGGAAACGGCGGTCAAAACGGAAAAACTTCCACGGCAAACTTTATATCGGGAATGTTACAATCTCTCCCCCCTCTTCAAGACGTTTTTAAATCGGCAGGATTGGAAATGCCCGAAATCGTCGCACCCAAAGAAGTAACCGAAACCGAAAAGGAAGATAAAGAAGCAACGACTTCAAAAAACCGATAAATAAAAATCTTTTCCTAAATTAAATATAGCGTAAAAGCATCGATAAGTGAGGCTATAAGCCCGTTATCGATGCTTTTTTACAACAAACTAAAGGACTGAAAACATATTTTCGACCAAAACAAAGCAAAACCAAGTTAAGCCAAAAAACAAATTTCACCTAAATTAGGATAAAAAAACGTTGATTATATTATTACAATATGTTATTATATTACTTGCTGTGCAAAAACGAAAAGGTTTTCCACAAGAAACAAGAAACAAGAAACAAGACTAAATTTTGAAAGACAAAGGATATATTAATGAAAAGAAAGTATACGCTTAAAAACATCTTTGGCGACAAAGCATTCAACAAAATGGTTCTTGCAATAACCCTACCTATCGTAATCCAAAACGGCATTACCAATTTCGTAAGCCTTCTCGACAACATAATGATAGGTCAAGTCAGCAAAGAATCCATGAACGGCGTATCTATCGTAAACCAACTTTTATTCGTATTCAACCTTTGCATTTTCGGCGCAGTGTCCGGCGCGGGGATTTTTACGGCGCAATTTTACGGGCGCGGCGATACGAAAAACATGCGCTACACCGTAAGATATAAAGTGTACGCGGCGATTTTCGCGGTTTTGTTTTTCGGGCTTATATTATATCTGTTTCACGAACCGCTTATAAACCTTTACATAACCGAAGACGATTCGGGAACAAACGCCGTAGAGACCGCTTCAAAAGCCAAAGAATATCTTTTCGTCGCGATTTTTCAACTCCCCTTTTTCGCGGCGTCGCAAGTTTACGCCGGCACGCTGAGGGAATCCAACGAAACCAAAGTGCCTATGTTTGCGAGTTTAGCGGCTTTCGCTTGTAACTTTGTCGGAAATTACATTCTTATCTTCGGACATTTCGGATTTCGCGCAATGGACGTACAAGGCGCGGCGCTTGCAACGGTAATAGCAAGAATCGTCGAATGTTTGATTTTAGTTATTTATTCCCACACGAAAACCGATAAGCACCCCGTGTTTAAAGGGTTGTATTCGTCGCTTAAAATGCCGGGCGCGCTTGCTAAAAACGTTACCAAAAAAGGCTTGCCGATACTTATAAACGAAACCTTATGGGCAATAGGCGTAGCAATGCTTGCCCAGTGCTATTCGCTCCGCGGCTTGGCAGTCGTAAACGCTTACAGCATAGCATCAACGATAACCAACCTTTTCTCGGTCGTGTTGCTGGCGCTCGGAAATTCCGTCGCGATTATTTTAGGAAACTATTTAGGTGCCGGCAAAGTCGAAGAAGCCGTTACGGCAAACGTAAGGCTTGTATCTATTTCGGTACTTTCATCGGTAATAATCGGCATTATACTTGCCTCGATATCTTGGCTTTTCCCGAGGATTTACAACACTACCTCCGAAATAAAAGAAATAGCGACGTCCTTTATCTTCATTTTCGCCGTGTTTATGCCGGTTAACTCCTACGTCAACTGCACCTACTTCACGTTAAGGTCGGGCGGAAAAACGATTATCACCTTCCTTTTCGACAGCGTTTTCGAGTGCTGTTTGGCGGTACCCGTGGCGTATTTGCTCGTAAAATTTACAACCCTTTCAGCCCCCGCAATATACGCGATAGTACTTGCGTTATGGTTTGTAAAGGTCGTCGCAGGAGTTATACTTATCAATAAAAGGATTTGGCTTAACAACTTAACCGAACTCAAATAATAAATAGTTTTTAAGGATTTTCCGCTTTTAAGGAAAATCCTTTTTTACACGCGCTTTAAGGCCTTTATGGAAGAACAAATAAAAAACTACAATTAGCGCGACAAGCGAAAATATAAGTTGACTTTAAAACGATTTGTGATATAATAATATTGTACGGACGTTGTCGCCCGTACGCATACAAAATTACAGAGAGGAACTAATTATGAAAGTATTTCGTAAAGCGTCGCTTTTCGTGTGCGCATTTATCCTTTGCGTTTTACTTGCGGTAACTAATCTGCTACCGTCAAGCTACTTGCCGTTTACTAACGGTAACGAAGAAAACGCATCGCTCGTTGTCGTCGAAGCAAAAACCGACGACTATTACCAAGATATCGACACGAGCTTGCAAGGCACCGCATTTAGAAGCGAAGTTGCAGAACTCATCACCACGACACACACGAAACTAACTACTTACGACGACTGGGGAACAACCGGTTTAAGAGGCATTTTCGCTAAATCCGACGCAGACCCCGATGTTAGCGGAAATATTCTATGGTTCTACACAGGAACTTCAGTGACATTTAACGGTTACTTTAATACGGGAACAAACCGTGAACACGTATGGCCGAAAAACGGGGGTAAAGCATTCGACAAGGAAAGCAAATGTGGCTCCGACGCCCATCATTTGCGTCCGGCAAACTCCAATCTGAACTCGTCAAGAGGTAACAACAACTTCGGCGAAGTCGCTACAACCAACAATAATATCGTTAAGGAAAACGGAAAAACTTCCTACAAGAATCTTTGCTATCAAGACAACTCCGTATTCTATCCCGGCGAAGGCTATCGCGGTGCGACGGCAAGAATTTTAATGTACGTCCAAACCCGTTGGGGGGATACATACGATCTCAAATTCGTTTTAGGCAAGGGCAATAACAAAACTATCGGCGATATCGAAACTTTGTTAAAATGGCATTACCAAGAACCTCCTACAGCCGAAGAATACGCAAGAAACGAATACGTGTATTCCATTCAAGGCAACCGCAACCCGTTTATAGACCACCCCGAATACGCAACCAAAATTTATTGCTATGACGGAGAATCTTACAACACGAAACTCCAACAAATACAAAAACAATACGATGATTACGACGAAAGCAGTAAAGTAGCGACGTCGCTTACGGTAACCCCCTCCGCGGCGGAAGTCGCAGTAGGTTCTACCTTCGATTTAATCGTCAGCGCAAAGCCCCTTACCGCAGAATGCGATTACACTTATTATTCTAACGACTATACCGTTGCAAGCGTAAGCGATAAAGGCGTCGTAACGGCACTTAAGGAAGGCACGGCGCAAATCACCGTTAAGGAAAACAATTCAAAACTTACCAAAACGGTAACGATTACGGTAAAAGAAAGCATTTCAAAGCCAACGTCGATAACGGTAGCACCGACAACGCTCGAACTCGAAGTCGAAGAAATCAAAAACTTAACGGTAAACGTAGAGCCTTTAGGCTCGAGTTGCACGTTGACGTACACGACTTCTAACGCAGACGTGGTCGACGTCGATCAATACGGCTATGTTATGGGTTGCGCGTCGGGCACGGCTACTATTACGATTAAGGAACTCAATTCGGGATTGACCGCTGCCGTTACGGTAACGGTAAAAAGTAACGCAAACACCCCTGCGGCGACAAAGTTTAAAACGCTTGTTGCAATGGTAAAAGGTCAAACGGGCAACCCGTCCGCCTATAACTATATCGGACAAGCGCTCAACGCCTACAAAAATCTTAACGAGGACGAAAAACGAGCCCTTAACGATAAGTATCAAGAACTTTTAGCATATATAGAAACTTATAATCAATCGGCTGCGCTTGTAGAAGATTCGAGCAAGAATGCTTCACAAAACGCGCTTAACCAACTTAAGCCGAAAAACTAATTAAGGAAGGAGATTTATTATGAAAAAAATATTAACGATTTCATTAACTTTACTACTTCTTCTCTGTATGTTCGCTTGCGATATGCCGTCGAATCCGTCCACGGGCGACAATAGCAACTCAAACGGCAATAACACGCCTGTCGTCGACGATTCTTCGACGGAAAAGGCATTGCAAGGCATCGAAGCTTTGTCTAAACAAGAATTTTCCGAAATTTTTATAACAATTATAACTCAGGAAAACGGAATTACTTTAAAAAACACCTTCAGAATCGTTAGCGAAAAAGACGGCGGCAAAAAAGTCGAATACAACGTTATGACGGCAAACAAAATCCAAGTCGATAAAGACGGAACGATCACCATACCCGAAAGTCAATATTCCACCGCAAGCGGAGTTGCCAAGGTCGATAAAAACGGCAAGGCAAATTTTGTAAGCGGCACAAAAACAGATTACGACTTTTCAAACCTTTCCGTTGTAAACTTCGATTGGACGGTCGATAACTTTGAAAACTTAACGGTAAACGACGGCACGCTAAAGAGCTCCGTTAAAAACCCTCAAGCGTTTTTTAACAATCAAAGCCTCGAAGAAGCCACCGACTGCCAACTTACCGTTTTGTATTCGGTAACTTTAAACAGTATAAAAGTTTCTTATAAGTTAGAAAGCCAAACGATAAACTTAAGTTACG
>CAYNYV010000055.1:0-10010 GCA_964401515.1 uncultured Christensenella sp. | reverse complement strand
GCGTTGGCGGTCGTAGAAGAACTTTACAAAGACATCGCTCTCGGCGACGTGGCGTTTAACAGAAACGGCGTTTATACGTTGCGTAGTTACTCGCTTGCTTACACCGAAAACGCTTGGAAGGTATCGAGCGCAAGAGGCTACCTTGACGAAATTCTTACTAACGTATTCAATTTGAGTATGAAGACTATCGGCAGTTGCGTAACGGATAGCGGCAATTTGAGAACTACGCTTGTTGACTTAGTCGGTAATACGACCATCGGCGAAGCGGGTAAGCTCGTATTTGCAAACACGCAGAACATCGGTATCGTCAACACGATTTACAACGTAAAATTGGCAGACTTAATTACTAACGCATTCGACGGAACCTTTGCTAAATACGGTAAGGACCTTGCGTTCGGCGTAAAAGTCGGCGACTTTGTAGGATTCTTGTTAACCGGTACGAGATTTGACGGCAAGAAGTTTGTCAGCGAAGTCTTAGATATAAGCGTTGAAGAAATTTACAGCGCGGTAACGGGTGGCAACGTATTAGACGGCATCGGCAATATGTTTGTAAACGTAACGCTTGCCGATATGGTCGAAGTTATTACTTCCGTACCCGATATCGAAGCGATTAAGACCTTGTGCGCGTTGAACGTCGGTAATACGTTAAAGGCTTTGTCTAGCGGCGATACAAGCGAACTTATGAGTACGCTAAAGACCGCATACGGACAATTGCCGACTATCGCTAAGTACGGTTTGTACGCGGCGGCAGGCGTTGCGGGTGTAACGCTCTACTTCGTAAATAACGATCTCCTTTGCAAACTTGCAGCTAAGTTCTTAGGAAGCGACGCAACCGTCGGCAGCATACTTGCCGGTAGCTTCGGTTACACCGAAGTCGGTGGCGAGTACGCCGTAAACGGCATTCATAACACGCTTATGAATACCCTCTTTAAGGAACAAATCACATCGCTTGTTTCAAGCGGATATCCTTTACTTGCGACCTTCAAACCTTTAATCACGGTAGGCAACCTCTTAACGATGCACGCGTCGATAGTAAACGCTTTTGCGGGTGCAAACTTCATCTTCGCCGAAGATGGCGGCGCAATCGTATTGGAAGGTTACCTTGCGAATATCAGTAAACCTTTGTTCTCGCTCGGATTAACCGACGTATTGACCGAAGACAACAAGTTCGTCGGTTTCGGCGCGCTTAAGACTTTGGCTAAGTCCAAGTTCGGCGACAACGTACTCGGCGATTTACTCGCCATCGTTCTCAACAACCAAAACTTTGTCGACACAAGAGCCGCTTACAATAAGGAAGAAGGCAAGTGGAACGCAATCGGCAAAGGTTCGGAATTAGTCGCTAAATTGTTCAACGTAACGCTTTCCAAAGCGTACGCTGTCGTTACGACGAAAGACTACGACGCGGTATTAGGCTTAATCGGCGACAAGACGCTCCTTGACATAGTTGCTTCTTATAAGCCTTCGATTGCAGACAACAAGACGTTTGCACTCGTACTCTCTCTTAAGGTTACCGACCTTATCGACTGTGTAAGAGGCAAACAATCTATAGGCGCGCTCGTAGGCGATTGGACGCTCGAAGGTTTAGCGGGCGACTACTTACCCGATATGTTCGATAAGAACTCCGCATTCGGTAAAGCAGTTCTCGGTATGACGTTAAGAGAAATCTTAGACTTCCGTACCGACGCTAAGACGCAACTTATGAATAAGTTCGGCGAATTCACTTTTGCCGAAGTCCTCGGATTTGTCGGTTACGACGCAACGACCGCAACGGATGAACTCGTTAAGACGATATTAGGTCTTAAACTTAATATCTTCCAAGGCGGCGCAAATGCAGGTCTCGAAGTCATTATCAACACCGTTAAGGATAAATCGATAGGCTCTATCCTTGGTTATACTTACGACGAGGCTACCGGTAAATGGTTTAACGGAAGCACCGAAATAACCGGTATCATGGCGACTATCGCTGCTAAGTCCATTAACGAAATTTCCGATCCTACCTTCTTCGACAATCTCGTTTTAGGCGAAGCCTTAGGCTATACCAAGAACGCGGCGGGCGAATGGATGAACGGTACGACTAAAGTTACGGGCGTTATGGCAACGCTTGCAAACAGCAAGATAGGCGAAATCGCAGAAGATCCTACTAAGATAATCAACGACATAGTATTGGGCGACGCTTTAGGCTACACCAAGCAGTCAGACGGTTGGTACAACGGCACGGCTAAGGTTACGGGTGTTATGGCAACGCTTGCCGACCACACGATCGGCGCAATCGCAGAAGATCCTACTAAGATAATCAACGGCGTTAAGCTCGGCGATGCTTTAGGTTATACCTATGACGTAGCAACCGACAAGTGGTATAACGGCGACGACGAAGTCACGGGCGTTATGGCGGCGTTTGCAGGAAAGACCATTAAGGAAATTTCCGACGATCCCGACGCGGCAATCAACACGGTTGTATTGGGCGAAGCACTCGGCTACGAAAAGAAAACCGACGGTTGGTATAAAGGTACGACTAAGGTTACCGGTGCGTTGGCTACCCTTGCTAACAAAACAATCGGCGATATCGCGAACGATCCTGACTTCATCAACAATATGACGCTCGGCGAAGCATTAGGTTACACCAAAGCAACCGACAAGTGGTACAACGGCGATGACGAAGTAACGGGCGTTATGGGTGTGTTTGCGGATCTTACCATCGGCGGACTTAACGAAACCGAAGTTAAGACGGCAATCGAAAAATTGAAACTCGGCGACGTTTTGAACATTACCGACGATAGCCACAGCATCTTGAAGGCACTTAAAGATAAAGAAATCGGCAAGTTGTCGTCAGAGATAAACAACATAACCCTCGGCGACGTTATCGTAATTGACAATAATAGCGCAAGAATTCTTCAAAAGTTACAGGATACGACGATTGGCAAATTACCTAGTGCATTTGACTCCTTGACTATCGATGACGTTATCGACGTAGACGCAAGCGGCAACAATATCTTGAAGGCTTTAAAGACCACCAAGATTACCGACATGTCGACGGCTATCAACAAAATGCAACTCGGTACTATTATGGGTTACACCCATGACGATGAAACCGGCAAGTGGTATAACGGCAACGACGAAGTAACCGACGGATTGGCACTTATCCTTGCGGGTAAGACCGTTAAAAATGTCGGAAACGGTAACTTTATAAAGGATCTTAAAGACGAACTTACCATCGGCGATATATTCGGCGAAGGTAGCAGTAATGCTTTGATTAACTTCTTAGGTAAAGACTTTAAGGTTACCGACCTCGGAACGAGTGCCGTTACCGACGAGTTTGAAAAGAACTTGACCGTTCAAACGGCTATCGACCTTCGTATCTTCGGTACGTTCTTTGATACACCTTCGAATTATGATTCCATGGATACACTCTTTACGCCTGCATATAAACTTGCAAACGGCGGAAAAGATCCTACCGCGGATGAAATCAGAGCGTACTGGACGGGGATGTTGGTTTCCGACTTTATGGGTGCTATTTTGACGGCGGCAATCGCTTCGAGCACTCCGAGTCTTCCTACCGCATAAACCTTAGCTAAACCGCATAAAAACGGTTGACAAAAACATTACAATTTGCTACAATATCTTGGCTTAAGGGGATAATCCCTTTAAGCCGAGATATACCTTGCAAGTAGGCTTTTACTTACTTGTATACCAAAAACTATTTGCGGTTATCCGCAAAAACCTTGTCTGCTTTTTGCAGACCGAATAAGACCGGGAGGTAAAAACATCATGACTAAGTATGAAATGCTTTACATCTTGAACGCCGAAGCAACCGACGAAGTTAAAGAAGCGGTTATCGCTAAATTCGAAAACCTCGTTAAAGAAAACGGCGGCGAAGTCGAATCCATTGATAAATGGGGCAACAGAAAGCTTGCTTACGCAATCGACTACAAGACGGAAGGTTATTACGTTTTGATGACCTTTGCAAGCGATCCTTCTTTAATTAAAGAACTCGACCGTGTTGCCGGCATCAACGAAAACGTTTTAAGAAGACTTATCACTAAACGTAACGCATAAGTTAAAAGTTAGGAGAATTTTATGAATAAGGTATATCTGATTGGTAATTTAACAAGAGATCCTGAACTCGCCGAAACAACAAGCGGTATTAAAGTTTGTCGTTTCGCAATTGCGGTAAACAGAACGTACGCAGGTAGCGACGGCAATCGTGAAACAGACTTTTTCAACATTACCGTATGGCGTACTCAAGCCGAAAACTGCGGCAGATACCTTAAAAAAGGTAGCAAAGTCGCTATTGTAGGCAGCCTTCAAAATCGTTCTTACGAGGACAAAGACGGCATAAAACGTAACGTTACCGATATCATCGCAAGCGAAGTCGAGTTTTTGGCTTCACGCTCGACTCAAGACGGGGCTGAGGAAGGTCAAGCGCCTGCTCGTAAGGAAAGACCTAAGTTAGAACCCGTTGCCGATGACGATTTGCCGTTCTGATTTTTAAAGTGAATGCCCGCGGTAAGTTCATGGTTGCCGCTTTTTAAGCGGCGACAGGTTTATCGTGTTTAACATTATTATATAAGGAGTTTTATTATGGAAGAAAAAGCGAAAAAACCCGCAAGAAGACCGGGCAGAAAAAAAGTCTGCACCTTCTGTGTGGAAAAAGCCGAATATATCGATTACAAAGATTCTGCTAAACTTAGAAAATTCGTTACGGAAAAGGGAAAAATTCTTCCTCGTCGTATGACGGGCGTTTGCGCTAAACATCAACGCGCGCTTTCCGAAGCAATTAAAAAAGCAAGAATCGTTGCGTTACTTCCCTTCAAAGGTGAGTAATTAACATAAAAAAATCTGCGAAAGAAACCGTTTTTCGGCTTTTCTATCCCGCAGATTTTTTTGTTACAAGATATTTAATTATAAAAGATAGTAATTTATTTTTTTATAAAGGACAAAAATATCATAGCGTACGTGCTTTCTTTTTAAAATAATAACGGTAAAAAGTTGCTGTTTACAGCAAAAACCGATATATTGCGCGAGAATAGTTTTATAAAAATCATTTACGATCTTTAAGGTAAAAACCGGAGCGGTTTTGCAATAAGTCGGGCCATAAGCCCGTTATCGACCGTTTTTTAAAAGTTTTTCGCAAAAAAAAGAAACAATAATTTATAGGTTGTATAACGCTGCAAAATTTTTACGTAACCATATAAAAACTAAACGGAGGAAAATTAATGAAAGAATACAAATTGCCCGTAGAACTTTTTTGTCTTGATAAAGATAGCGAAGTATTTTACGATAGGGAAACAGAACTCGATATAAAAAACAAAGTCGAATGTTTTTTTGAAGAAAGGGGGATAAACAGTAAAGTTTGCAAAATCGTTTTCGGACCTACAGTGGTAACGATCGGCATAACGATCGACGATAAATTTTTGCTATATCAATATTACGATTTAGCAAAAGTTTTCGCTAAAGAATTTTGTTTGAACAGTATTCGTATAAGCTACGATTGTTCGGATAATATTCTGTATATGGAGATTCAGAACGCCAAACGCACCTCGGTAGACCTTGGAAAAATTTTATCGGAAGGAAAATTAAACGAAGATTCGTCCGATGAAAATCAATTGAAAGTCGCTTTAGGCAAAGATTATTTAAACAGAACGGCTTTTTGCGACTTACTGCGCACGCCTACCGTCTTTATAGGCGGTGCCGCAGGTACCGGAAAAAGCGTTTTACTTAACGCTATGCTGTTAAGTCTGTTATACAAAACGTCGCCGAGCGATTTAAAACTATTTTTGTTATCGCCGAATGCGACAAGTTTTTCCGAATACGCAGGGCTTTCGCATATGATTGCCGAAAAGCCTATAATCGGCGTTAACGAGTGTCTTTTTACATTAAAACAAGTTTACGCCGCAATTAATTGTCGTTACGAACTTTTTTCAAAAAATTCCGTGTATAACTTTAAAGAATACAATTTACTAAAAAAAGACGAAAAAGAAAAAATGTATAAAATTGTCGTTGCAATCGACGATTTCAGCGATTTAACGCGCGATAAAAAGTTGCAAACCGAAAGCGTGTTGTTGTCTATTTTGCCGAAAGCCCGTGCGGCAGGCGTTTATTTTATAATAGCGGCGTCGAACGTTCTTTCAACGGCAAAATCGACTTCGCTACTAAAAAGTTTTTCGGGAAAGGCTTTGTTTAACGTTATTAGTGCAGAGGAGTCGGAACTTGTTCTCGGAGAAGACAGTGCGCAAGACCTTTTCGGACACGGCGATTATCTTTTTTGCAACGACGTCGAATATACGCGCCCGATAAGGATACAGGCACCTTACGTTTCGATTGAAAAGGTCACGGAAGTCGTAAAGTATATCAAAAAGAATTATACGAAAACATAATATAATACGACTTCGTCGACCAAAAGCCGTAAAGTAACGGCTTAAAACGCAATTGTCGCACCTATTAAAGAAATGAGTAAACCAAGTGATTATAAAAATAAATATTTTTCCTTTCTCGGCGATTCTATAACAACCTTTTATCGGTACAGCACGCCTAAGGAGGCTGCTTTTTACGATGACTGCAAAAGTACCGCATGCAAAATTTTCGACGTGTCCGATACTTGGTGGGGTGCTGTTTTGGAGCGTTTAGACGCAAAACTGTTGGTAAACGATTCGTTTTCGGGCACCACCGTGTGTTATAGTCCGCAATATCTTGTCGAGTCCTACGGGTGTAGCGACGCAAGAACTTCTTCTCTATCGCAAAACGATGTTACGCCCGACGTAATAGTTGTTTTTATGGGGATAAACGATTGGGGTGCGGGGTTTGCGGTAAAGGAAAGCGATAATATAAACGCCGAAAGCGAATTGCAGATTTTTTCGGTTGCCTACGATAGGCTTGTCGAAAAACTTCAAAACAATTATCCCGACGCCGAAATTTGGTGTCTGACTCTTTTTAAGGGAAGTATTTTTGACGGAAAACGCCGTGATTTTGCCCTTAACGGTAAAAAGACGGATATTTGCGAATATTCCGAAGCGATACGCCGTTGTGCCGATAAACGCGGTTGCCGTATTATCGACTTATGTAACAATTGCGATTACGTTGACACGATAGACGGCTTTCATCCCGATAAAAACGGAATGGCGAAAATTGCCGACTGTGTTATGTCTTCCTTAAGCGATTTTGTCGTTTAAAAAGAGTTTTATAGTAGAACAGTCTTTTAAAAAAGGCTTTTACGCTTTTGATACGCACCCCGAAAGTGCCGACTTTTTCGGTGCATATCAAAGCCTTTTTTGTTTTTTTAAATATTTTTCGATATTTTAGTAATTGTATATAAATTTCTTGACAGAAAAATTCGGCAATGATATAATAAAATTACACTTGTAATATTACAGTTGTTTTTTAACCGGATCGGATAAAGGCAAACACTTAAAAAAGGAGATTTTATGCCGCGTAAATTTATGTTTACCAAAGAAGAAATACTAAACGCCGCGGTAAATCTTACTCGCGAAAGAGGTTTTGACGCGGTTACGGCTCGCGCGCTTGGTAAAAAATTGGGGGCGTCTTCGCAACCGGTGTTTAGTTATTTCGATAATATGTCGGATGTTCAAAAGGCGGTTATCGCCGTCGCTAACGAACTTTACCAAAGTTATCTTAAAAACGATATGTCAAGCGGTAAATATCCGCCTTACAAGGCAAGCGGAATGGCGTATATTCGCTTTGCACGCGAAGAAAAAGAACTTTTCAAACTGCTTTTTATGCGCGACAGAACAGACGAAGAAAAGGCTTTTAAAAGCGATGAAACCGACGATTTGGTACAGCTTGTTCGTTTACAAGTAGATATCGACGAGGAAAGCGCGCAAAGATTTTACCTTGAAATGTGGGCTTACGTGCACGGTATCGCAACTATGATTGCCACCAACTTTTTCGATTGGAACGAAGATTTGGTAAGCCAAACGCTTAGCGATATGTATCAAGGCTTGAAACTTAAGTACGAAAATCAAAAATAAAAGACGGTTTTTTTGCGTCGAAAAAATGAATTTGGAAAATATAGAAATGGAAAACATAATAAAAATCGAAAATTTAAGTAAAAGTTTCGGCGACGTTAAAGCCGTGCGCAATTTGAGTTTTTGCGTTAAAGAAGGTGAACTTTTCGCCTTTTTGGGCGTGAACGGCGCTGGCAAGTCCACTACCATAAATATCATATGCGGTCAACTTTTTAAGGACGGCGGAAGAGTCGTTATAAACGGCAAAGACCTTGACGTCGAAAAAGACGAAATCAAAAAAGATCTCGGCGTAGTATTTCAAAACTCGGTACTCGATTCGACATTGTCGGTACAGGACAATCTTGAAAGTCGCGCTTCATTATATGGGATTACGGGCGAAGCCTTTATAAACAGACTTAACGAACTTGCCGAACTTTTAGACTTTAAAGACCTTTTAAAACGTTCGGTCGGAAAACTTTCGGGCGGACAAAGGAGGCGTATCGACGTTGCAAGGGCACTGTTGCATAAGCCGAAAATTCTTATTTTGGACGAGCCGACTACGGGGCTCGACCCGCAAACGCGTAAAACGTTGTGGCAAGTAATTTACGACTTGCGAAAATCCGAAAACATGACGGTATTTTTAACTACCCATTATATGGAAGAAGCCGCCGACGCCGATTACGTGGTTATTTTGGATAGCGGACAAATATCTGCAGAAGGAAGTCCTTTGCAACTTAAAAACGCGTATGTAGGCGATTACGTTACCCTTTACGGCGCGGACGAAAGCATTGCTAAAAAACTCGGATTCCCTTACGAAAAGTTGAAGGACGGTTATCGTATATCCGTTCCCGACGTAAAAAGCGCAACCGATTTAATTATTAAGTATCCCGAAATTTTTACCGATTACGAAATCGTAAAAGGCAAGATGGACGACGTTTTCCTTGCCGTAACGGGAAAGAAACTCGGAGGTAGCGAAAAATGAAAACTTTCGGCGTATTGTTAAAAAGAAATATAAAGTTGTTTTTTAAAGATAAGGGGATGTTTTTTACTTCTCTTATTACGCCGGCGATTTTACTCGTTTTGTACGTAACGTTTTTGGGTAACGTTTATAAAGACAGTTTGACGTCGGCTTTTCCCGAAGGATTTACCTTGCCCGATAGTTTAATAGACGGAATCGTTGCGGGCGAACTTATATCGTCGCTGCTTGCCGTATCGTGCGTTACTGTTGCGTTTTGTTCAAATTTTTTAATGGTGCAGGACAAGGTTAACGGCGCGATAAAGGATTTAACCGTTTCGCCCGTAAAACCGTCGACTTTGTCGCTTGCTTACTATTTTGCTAACCTTATTACAACACTTGCTGTTTGCTTTATAGCAGTCGCGGCGTGTCTTGTTTACGTGGCGATCGTCGGCTGGTATCTTACCGCCGCAGACGTTTTACTTCTTTTATTGAACGTTTTTTTGCTCGTTTTGTTCGGAAATGCTTTATCTTCGATTATAAATTACTTTTTATCGTCGCAAGGGCAAATTTCGGCAGTCGGCACGATAGTCAGTGCGGGTTACGGCTTTATTTGCGGCGCTTATATGCCTTTATCGTCATTCGGCGAAGGTTTAAGAAACGTTATTTCCTTTTTGCCGGGGACGTATGGCACGTCGCTTCTTCGTAACAACGCAATGCGCTCGGCGCTTTTAAAGATGGGCGATTACGAAGTGTCTTCGGAAGTTATCGAAGGCGTAAGGGATTCGGTCGACTGCAATTTGTACTTTTTCGGAAATCAAGTATCAACGGCGGCGTCTTACATAATCCTTTGCGGTTCGACAGTTGTTTTGTTGACGGCTTACCTTTTAATAAACGTATTTGCGGCAAAAAGGAAAGGCAAACGCTAAAATTTATCGTTGCTTTCAAGAACGACGAAAATACAAAAGTCGGGCTATATGCCCGTTATCGCCGATTTATTATTGCGGCGTTACACAATGTTTTATAAAAACGAAGCGGTTTCGGCTCTATGTCAAATGTTGGGGTGGGGTTTGTAAGCAAAAGAGGAAAATAGTTCT
>CAYNYV010000054.1:0-10466 GCA_964401515.1 uncultured Christensenella sp. | reverse complement strand
TGAAACTTTCTTCACATTTTTTAAAAATTGTGAAATTTTTTTCGTATTTTGCCTTGCAAATCGAATTCGGGCTGAAAAATCCTTGCTTTTTTTCGGCTAAAGCCTTAAAATAATATTATGGAAAATCAAGTAAGGGAGCCCAAGCAGGCGCGCTCGATTGAAACTAAACAAAAAATAATTAACGCAAGTTACCAACTTTTTTCCGAAGTCGGTTACTTTGGCACAAACACTGCCGAAATCGCTAAACGCGCGGGCGTGTCCACGGGAATAATTTACGGTTATTTTCACGATAAGCGCGATATTTTGTTGTGCGTTTTGGATAATTATATTAATAATGTCGCGAACCCCGTTTTTTGCGTTTTCGATAAAATTACCGTTTTAGATTACGACACGCTTGTTCCGACCGTGGTCGATACGGCAATCGAAGCCCACAAAGAAAACAGCAAAATACACGAGGTTTTACATTCCCTAACCCCCGTTGACGAGGTCGTAAGCGACGCATTTATCGGGCAAGAAGATTTGATTACCAAACGCTTTACCGAAAAGTTGGCGCTTTTGGGCGCAAAAAAAGAAGGGCTTAAAGAAAAAGTTCATTTAAGTATGAACTTAATCCAGTCCTTTTGCCACGAATACGTTTTCGATAAACATCAATATATAGATTACGACTATATGAAAACTTTAGTCTGCAATTTGGTTATCAATTTAATGAAGTAGTTTTTTAAGGACGCCTTTTATAAGGCGTTTTTTCTTAAAAGGATGTTTTTTTAGCCAACACTAATTTTAGTGTATGTCAAGAAAAAACACGGTGTTTAGTGTAAAATAGCGATATGAAAAATTTAGGCAATAACTTAAAATATTACAGAAAAATCAATAACGTCAGCCAAAAAGATTTCGCGAAAAAAATGGATACCACGCAACAGCGGGTAAGCGAGTGGGAATGCGATAAAATCGAGCCTTCGCTTTACAATATCATAAAAATCCTAAAAATTTTCAACATAACTTTCGAGGAACTTATCGAAGGGATAACGGACGACGAATAACGATTATTTAGCGCACCGTCTTATCAAAAACTCTCTTTTCGATTAATTTATATTAAAATTTAATCTTTATTTATAAAAAAGATGCAGAATTGATATTCCGCATCTTTTTTAGTTTCAAAAACAACAAAACTAAGCCTATAAGCCCGTTAACGCCGCTTTTTACTTTTATAAGAAAAACTTAAAAAGTTAGTTTAATATTTTTGCGATATAAATTTTGTCCGCAATTTCTAACGATAAAAAGACTAATCCCCTTTTTGCGCAATTATAGAAACATTGTCATATAGAAGGGTATAAAAGTTACGTTCCCGTCGCTTTTAAGATCTTTACTATAAATGACGTAAGATTTTTTTACTCTGTCCGAATATTTACTTTGAAATTCATCTAGCGACCTATGCGTGCTGTATGAAGACGATTTTACCTCGACAGGTATCAGTTTTTTTCCGGACGTCAACAAAAAATCGACTTCGTATCTGTCAAACCTATGAAAATACAATTCATGCCCCGAACAAACAAACGCTTGTGCAACTGCGTTTTCCATAACCATACCCATATTTACGCCGAGTTTATCCACTATCAATTGTTTATAAATAGATTGCTCGATCGGTTCTTTTGAATCGGCAAAAATCGACGTTACGAAAAGCCCCGTATCAGCCATATAGATTTTTTGCTTCGAATAATTTTTTGTAAGATTCAGTCCGATATTTGGATCGGCACAATTATTGGCTACATTGACAATCATCGAATCTTTAATCGCTTCATACGAACCGTATGTTTTCGATGCCCGATAATTTTTTCCCAGCACTATAGAACGAAACAACTTGCTTTGCGTTGATAATTCGGAAGGAATCGCATCCAAAATAAGTGCCGTGGCAAATCTATACTTTGAATCTAATTTCTTCAAATCGTCCCTATATAGTTTTATAATATCCCTTTTTATTTCGTCGACACGCGAAAAATCGTTCGTTTCGATAAGCTCGATTACCGCTTGCGGCATACCGCCGACCGCAACATAAAGCATAAAATCTTGCATAACTTGTCTATGCGCTACCTGTCCTAACGGTTTTGAATTTAAAAAGCAGTCTTTAATGATATCCGCCGTAACTACATCACCTTTTGCCCATAGGAATTCTTCAAAATCTAACGGGTACATATTTATAGATTTTTCTTCGCTCGGAATCAATATGTTTTCCACATTTTGCTTTAGCGTAATCAAGGAACCCGTTTCTATATAATCATACCTTCCGTCAGCGACAAGTTGCTTTATGGATTGGCGGGCAAGCGGGAATAATTGAACCTCGTCAAAAATAATCAACGTTTTTCTTGCTATTAATCTAGTGCTGTAAATCAAAGATAAATTTCTGAAAAACGTATCGAGATTAGAAATATCGTTTTTAAAAAGTTGTTCGACTTTTTTGGCGTCGGTCTGAAAATTTATCAATATATAGGTTTCGTATTCGTTCTTGGCAAATTCTTCGACAATAGTTGATTTTCCTATTCGTCTAGCCCCTTGAACAAGTAATGCCCTTTTGCCAGCCCAGTTTTCCTTCCACTCCAAAAAACGTTTATATATTTTACGCTTTAATACCATAGTTTTCCTCTGAAACATTTTTCTATTCGGATTATAACATATTTATCCGTAAAAATCAACGATTTTAAGCGGCATTTCCACATAAATACAAAATGTTTTTGTTCTCAAATCCACATAAATACAAAATGTTTTTGTCCTTAAATCCACATAAATACAAAATGTTGCGTGTATTTTACGCATAGTTGGTATATTTTTAAGGCGTTTTTCGTGTTCAGCGCAAACTTTTGCGTAAAAATAAAACCTTCGTTTCATAAGAAAAGAAGGCTTTTTTATTTTTGTTGTCGTTCAGATAAAATAGTTGAAATAAATTTCCGTTATACGCTAAAACTACATCAGAAGTCGTGCTATAAGCCAGTTATCGGCATTTTTTATCTTAGCATACTATTTCGAGCATCCTTTCTTTTGTTGCGAAGGAAGCACGGGGTTTTCTGACGTCGAAAGATTAAAAGTCAATTCCTCGTTAGGTAAACCGTCCAAAGTTAATTTATAACCGAAATCCGTCTTAACAAAACCTTGCAGCGAAGCGTTCGATATATAATAAGGCGTATTTACGACGATATCCAAGCCGCCGAAACTTTTCCACGTTTTCGCCGGCGACAGTAAATAGGAATACGAACACACCGATGGTTTATAATTTAAATTAATACTCGGATAAATGGGGACCGTGACTACGTTGACGATTTTTTCCTTAGGGGTGAACGTTATTGAATATTCGTACCACCGCATAAGTTTTGCGGCAAAATTTTCGCCGCCGTAACATAGCCCGTAATCTTCGAAAATAAAATTAAACTTTTCGTTTGCCTTTACGCCGCTTCGTAAGGTGCAAACCACCGCGTTATACCAATCAACTTTCGATATACCGAAAGCGGTTTCGTAGTTTTCGAAGACAAAATCTTCAAAACCCAAAGTTTCGGTATCGATAAGCGAAACAGTGCCGACGATTTCCTCGTTATCCTCAACGCCGCCGTCTTTGTAACACTTAAACTTTATCGGCGTAGTTAAAGGCTCGCCTATTGCATAAATCGTAACGACGTCGCCGTTATCTGTCCATTTGGAAAATCTTCCGCCACCGCTACGTTGAAGATGAAATCCGCTATATTTAGGAAAATACAACTTTGTTTTACCGTTTCCGCCGTCAAAGTCGAACGCTATATTCGCCGCACGATATTTTTCCTTATCGATAAGCCCTTCTTTATACTCGCCCCCGACAATATAGGTATACTTCGTAACTTTTGTCGTAGGTTTATAAAATTCATCGTCTATATAACCGTCATTTATTTTTTGAAGTTCTTGCGTAGCGTCGAATCCTGTTTGTGACGACAGCGTATACCGAACGGTTTTTTCGACGGTTTTTCCCGCTACCGTAATTTGATACTTTTCGGTGTCTGCGCCGCTGACGTAATCCCCCGTTTGCTCGTCGTAAACGTTTGCGTAATCGGGCTGACTGCCGAAAGGAAACGCGAGCGTCGACTTCACACTATAATCGGACGAGTTATAAAAAGTATATTCAGCCGTAACCTTGCCGCCGTACGAAAGAAAATCGTCTAAATCGGAATAGTAATTTTTAGGAAACTCTTGCAAGTCGAAAGTCAAAAGTTCTTTTTCGACGACAATAGGACTGTCCGATTCCTTTACGGCAAGTCCGTTTCCGTCGACGCCGTCCCAATGACTTTGCGCCGAATTCGCATACGACAAGGTAACGCCGTCACAAGCGATTATCGCAAGCACAATCGCAAGCGATAACAATAATTTTTTTGCTTTTTTCATTGAGTACACCTCCGTCTACACTCCCAAAAGCCTGCCTATAGGTCGATTATCGGCATATTTTAATATAGACTGTTACAAAAGTCATTCTAATTTACCCACTGTCCGTAGGTCGAAAAAGTTATCTTTATGTCCTTATCGGGCATCGTGAAAACAAACTTTAGGTATGTTTGCTTATCGTTTTGCGAAGAATATATTTCTTCGTCGAACTCAACGCCTTCGCACGCGAATTCGCCGTCGACGAAAAGTTTCGTAACGCCGTCGGTACGTTTTGTTATTATCGTTACCGTATCGCCTACCGCGTACGCCCTTTTCGCTCCGCTTACTATAAAGCCGTCAGTAACGTCGGCATCGATTATGTGATAAGTTTTTCCGTTATATGCCTTAGGCGCTTCGAAAACGCCCGAGTAATAGCCTTTAACGAGCCTTACCATCAAATCGTTCAAATTTTCGATAACGACGTTAGGGATTTCGGGATCGAGATGAGAATTGCCTATCCCCGAATGGTCTGTGATAAACGCAAACGTTCCGCCCGTCATTACGGCAGCCTGCCTCATTATATATTCGGTCGTAAGATCGGCTCCGCTTGCCAAAACGGGGCAAAGCCTAACGCCTTTTTCGGCTAACGACAGAACGGCTTGTTTGTATCTTTGCGTGTTTTTTGCTTTAGCGTGCGCCGGCGCGTCGAGCACGTGGAATATAATCTTCGTCGAATTATCCGACCACTGTTTAGACGCTGCAAGTTGCAACGCTTCGTCTACAGCCTCGGGATAATCGCCGCCACCCGTAGCTGTCTGGCTGTCTATCGCATTTTGCTGCACGACAAGATTCTTCTCGTCGGTAACGTCTAAAAAGTCGGAATACGCAAACTTTTCGGCGTCGCCGTCGTCGCGATAGAATAATAAAGCCAAATTGATTTTTACGTCTTCGAAGCTTTGCGCCACTCTGTTTACGACGTCGGAAAGTTCCTTTTTTAAATAATTCAACTCGTCGCTCATAGAACCCGTAACGTCGACGACGAGCATTAACTCGATTGTTTTTCCTTTCTCGATACTTCCGTCAAGGTCAATTTCGACCGCTTCGGTTTCGGAATCCACGCTAAGCGTTTTTTCATAGCCGCCGATACGAGCGGTTACCGTACTACCTCCCCGACCGAATACATACGCAACGCCCGAAGCGTCCGTTTGCGCCGCGTAAATATCGTTACCTTCGCCGTCGCGAAGTACGACTTGAGCGTTTGCAACCGAAGCGGCGTCGTGCTTAACGGTAACTTTTACTCTGCTTAAAGTGTCGAGTTTCCAAACGTCGTCGTTTAAATAGGAAGCAAACTTGCCGTTTTCGCTTTCCGTTTGACCTTTAAAAAACAACGACTGCCATAAGTCGTAATATATATTATCGTTGTGCGCGCCCGCGGACATACGTCCCGCTTCATACTTATTGTTTCCGCCGCCCGTTTCGCCGTCTCCGCCGGGAGTTGCGGCATCGCCCGATATAAAGCCTTCCGCGCCGCCGTCGTAACCACCGTCGTAATCGCCGTCCATAAACGCACCGCCGCCGGACGTCGACATGCATCCGAAAAACATCATTACGGAAAACACGATACAAAAACCGACTAAAAACTTTTTTGTAAACATTTTCATATACTTACTCCTTTTAACCGCTTGGGTTTTTGTGCTTTCATTTTACGATATAACGTAAAACTTGTCAATACTTTTTTCAAATTTTTTTCGTTTTTCAACTAAACTATTGGTTGAGTTGCCCTTTTTTATACTTTTTTCACTGAAAAAAACCGCCCTTTTAAAGGCGGTTTTTGTTTAAAAAATTGTCAATAATCGACCTATAGAGGCACTTTTAGCTGTTTTCAACTTTTTGTGACTTTAATTCTTCTAAAATTTCGGCTAAAAGTTTTTCGGTAGCGGTCGGTTCTGCGGGCGTTTCCTCAACAGGTGCTTCTTCAACCTTCTTTTTAGGCGCTAAGTCGGAATGACGTTTCTCGTATCTTGTAAGCCATTTTTGTTCGAAATCGTTAAGTTCTTCGTTGTTATCGAATTTCTTTTGAACTTCTTTAGTCATTCTTTCGTTGACGTCTGCTAAATCTTTAGCTTTATTGATAAGTTTTACGATTGTAAATACGACGACCGCTATGATAAGGAAATTAATTATGGCGTTTATAAACGCGCCCCAATCGATATAAATGGAATTCGCAAGGTCGACCGTGCCGTCGGTTTCCACTTTTTTAAGATAAGTATAGATACCGTCGAGCGAATTGCTTCCCATAACAAGCGACAAAACCCAGTTAATGATAGGCTTTATAATATGGTCGCTTAATGCCGTTACGATTGCCGTAAACGCAGAACCTACGATTACACCGACGGATAAATCCACGACGTTTCCGCGCGTAATAAAAGTTTTAAATTCTTTTAAAAGTTTCTTCATATTTTCTTCCTCTTTGTTAAATTATTTAAGGGGCTTAAATCGCAAAAAGTCGATGTATAAGCCCGTTATCTACATATTTTACTACATTTTTTCGGGCGTTTTGACGCCGATTAAGGCAAGTGCCTTTTTAAGCGCAAACCTTGTTGCTTTCGTTAATGCGACGCGGTATGCCGTCTGATTTTCGTCGTCGGTTATAATCTTACAATCGAAATAAAACTTATTGTAAGCCTTACTTAACTCAACGGCGAAACGAGTAACGTAACAAGGTTCGTATTTTTCGGCAGCCGCTTTGATTTGTTCGGGGAAGGTTTCCAAAACCGAGCATAGATTAAACTCGTCCTCGTTAACCTCTATCTTCGACCAATCGAAACTTTCTTTAACGCCTTCAGCCCTACCGATAACCGAATTACAACGTGCAACGGTGTATTGACAGTACGGCGCCGTTTCCCCGTCGAAGTTCAGCACTTTGTCGTAACTAAACACGACGTCTTTTATCTTATTGTTGTAAAGCATTCCGAAAACCGCCGCCCCTACGCCTACAGACCGAGCCGTTTCTTCTTTATTTTCGAGGTCGGGATTTTTCTCGTTTATAATCGACAATGCTTTTTCGTAGCAACGGTTTAAAACGTCCTCGAGCAAAACGACGTGTCCCTTACGCGTACTCATCGAGCCGTTTTCCAAAGAAACCATTCCGTAAGCAACGTGAACCATATCCTTAGCCCAAGGCTTGCCCATAAGTTCCAAAACTTTGAAAAATTGCTGGAAATGAAGATTTTGCTGATAAGCAACAACGTATAGACATTTATCGAAGTCGTAAGTGTTTTTGCGGTATATTGCGGCGGTGATGTCACGCGTAGCGTATAAACTTGCCCCGTCCGACCTTAAAATAATGCAAGGCGGCATACCGTATTCATCCAAATTGACGACCATTGCGCCTTCGCTTTCGACAAGTAAGCCGTCGTTTTTAAGTTCGTCGACGACGGGTGCCATTTTGTCGTTGTAAAAACTTTCGCCGGCGTATGAATCGAAGTTAACGTCAAGCATTTTATAAATCTTGTCGATGTCTTTAAGCGTAATGTCTTTAAAATAATTGAAAAGTTCGACGCACTCTTTGTCGCCCGTTTCTATCTTTTTAAAATAGGACCGCGCTTCGTCATCCATGGCGGGGTTTTTCTCGGCTTCCTCGTGATACTTTACGTAAAGCCTCGTCAATCCCTTCAACCCTTCTTCTTTTAATACGTTTTCGCCGTCCCAATGCTTGTAAGCGTATATAAGCTTACCGAACTGCGTGCCGTAATCGCCAAGGTGGTTTATACCGACGACGTTGTAGCCGAGGTTTTTATATATACGATAAAGCGCCGCGCCGATAACCGTCGTCGACAAATGCCCGATGTGGAAAGGTTTTGCGATATTGATGGAAGAATAATCTATACAAATAGTTTTTCCGTTACCTTCGGTAGAACTTCCGTAATTTTCGCCTTCCGTCAAAATTTTATCGACGACGCCTTTCGTAAAGCCATTTCTGTCGAGACGGAAGTTAAGATATCCGCCTACGCATTCGACCGAAGATATTCCGTCAAGTTTCGGAAAAGATTGGCTGAGTTCTTGCGCGATAAGCGGCGGAGCTTTTCTTAACGCTTTTGAAAATCTAAAGCACGGCAGAGCGTAATCTCCTACTTCTTTTGTAGGCGGAATTTCAATAAAACTTTCGACTTCGTCCGCCGTAAAACCTTCGATATTAATGTTTTCTGCAATCAATTTTTTGTAATCCATAATACTAAAATCACCTTTTCTTCAAACATTTTATCACATAATCGAATAAAAGACAACAAATAAGATTGAATTTTTGCTAAAAATGTGATATATTGTACTTAGTTAATATAATTTACCTTTCTCATAGGAGATATTTAGATATGAAACTCGGTGTAGTCGGCCTCCCTAACGTAGGCAAGTCAACTTTATTCAACGCAATCACTCACGCAGGCGCAATGGCTGCGAACTTCCCGTTTTGCACGATAGAACCGAACGTCGGCGTAGTGGCTGTTCCGGACGAACGTCTTAACAAACTTGCGGCGTTGTATAACTGTAAAAAAATAGTGCCGGCGACTATTGAATTCGTCGATATCGCGGGGCTTGTCAAAGGCGCGTCCAAAGGCGAAGGCTTGGGAAACAAGTTTTTGTCGCATATACGCGAAGTCGACGCGATAGTCCACGTCGTAAGATGTTTTAACGACGAAAACGTTACCCACGTCGAGGACACCGTAAACCCCGTCCGCGATATTAACATTATTAATTTGGAACTTATCCTCTCCGATATGGAAGCCGTCGAAAAACGCCTCGACAAGGCAAAGTCGATGATTAAAACGGGCGATAAAAAATACGCCGAGGAAGCCGAACTTTTATCGCGCATTTATTCGTGCTTGGAAAGCGAAAAACCCGTTAGGTCGTTAGAGTTTACCGACGAAGAACAAGATTACGTCAAAGGTCTTTTCCTTTTAACGTCGAAACCCGTAATTTACGCGGCTAATATTTCCGAAGAAGATTTAGGCAAACCAGAGGACGATATACCTTTTGTGAAAGCCGTCAAGGATTTCGCAGCCGCCGACGGAAGCGAAACTTTAGTGATTTCGGCTAAGTGCGAAGAGGAAATTTCCGAACTCCCCCCCGAAGAACAAAAAGACTTTTTAGACGCTTTGGGATTACAAGAAAGCGGGCTTAACCGTTTGGTAAAAGCTTCTTACCGTTTGCTGGGGCTTATGAGCTTTTTAACCGCCGGCGAACCCGAAACCCGCGCTTGGACGATTAAAATAGGCACAAAGGCACCTCAAGCGGCAGGTAAAATCCACACCGACTTTGAAAGAGGTTTCATCCGCGCCGAAGTCGTAGATTACCAAACTTTGTTAGAGTGCGGTAATTTAGCCGCCGCCCGTGAAAAAGGCAAAGTGCGCTCGGAAGGCAAAGATTACGTTATGCGCGACGGCGACGTCGTACTGTTTAGATTTAACGTATAATCATTTCGTTTTTATATAAAAAATCGCAGAAAGTGAGGCTATAAGCCCGTTATCTGCGATTTTTTATTTTTTACGATTACAGTTTATAAAAGATTTATCGGTATGAAACAATTATCTTCGTCGATAGGAATAACCGACTCTGGCATAAAAATAATTTCTCCGTAGCCCCTTTGTACGACGTTTGTATCAATACGGCATTTTTTAACCTTTCTGCGATTCAATTTATCATCAACGATTTTTCAATTTGCGCGATTTATACTTATGATATTTCAAACTTAACTTTGAAATACCATAAGTTTTTTAGTTTATCCGAAATATCCGATGATTAATTTTAAAAACGGCTTAACACTCCGTTTTTATTGACTTATTAAATGCTTTAAGTCGTTTTTTATTTAAAAACGCGGCGACAATCGGCTTATAGCCCGACTTATCATCGGTTTTTTATAAATTTCCAGGTTGTATTTTTTTTATTCGAAACAATAAAATCACATAAAGTAACTACTTTGTTATTTGCTACTATTATAACCTAAATAATCGATTTCGTCAACAAACGCGCTTAAAAACATAAAAAACCGGTTCTAAAATAAATGTTGGGGTGTCAGGAAAAAGCTATAAAAAAAGTTGAGC
>CAYNYV010000053.1:0-10658 GCA_964401515.1 uncultured Christensenella sp. | reverse complement strand
CAAAATTTCCGCAACCGACGTTGAAAATGCCCTTTTAACGGGGGACAGAACTTTAGTCGGCAAAACCGCCCCGGCAAAAGGGCTTGTCTTAAAATCGGTAGAGTACTGATTTTTATATTTTATAGTTTACTAAAAATAAATAAAAATACTTTCTATTACGGAAAAAGGTGACAAATCATCTTTTTCCGTAATGTTTTTTAAATCGCAAGCAAAACAAAAAACTACCGATAACGGGCTTATAGCCTTGGTTATCGGTAGTTTTTTTATTGCTTAAGCGATTTTATATCGTCTATTATTTGTCTTATATGCGCGATTTCGTCTTTACTTAGTCCGTCTACGGATAAAACTTCGGCTTCTTCTCGACACAATAAATAATCGGTGGTAACGCTAAAAAAATCCGCTAACTTGCAAAGCATATCGACAGACGGCAAGACGTTGTCGTTTTCCCAATTACTGACGCATTGCTTGGTAAGTCCTAAAGCCCTCGCAAGTTCCACCTGCGTCATTTTTCTTAAAATCCGCAATTCCTTTATTTTCTCGTTAAGCATTTTTCGCACCAAAAAATCAATTTTTCTTTTACTATTATATAAAAATTTATTGACTTTATAAAAATACTTTAGTATACTAATAATTGACAAAAAATATTAAGGAGGTAGTGATATTGAGCAAACCAAAACTAACTGAGATTGAAAAAATGTTATCTTGCAACAAAAACTTCTCGCTAACGGAAAGTCAATATCTACGATCACAGAGTTAAATATTCCCAAAGATCCGTACTATCTGACGAAAAAATCATCCGTCAGCCGATTAGCACAAAAAAACGGTTACATAATCAAGTTAACCGAAAAAACTATAATGTTCGAAAAACAAAAATAAAGCACAAAAGCAGAAAGGAGATTTTAAAAATGAAAAAAATTTGCAGTTTATTATTAGCGTTCACGTTGTTAACCATTTCTTTCAGTCTGTACGGCTGTAGTAAAAAAATATCCGAAGACGAGGCTATCGGCTCTTGGATTAGCACTAAGTCCGTATATTTAGACGCCTATGGCTGTGATTGTGAAAACGTTATCATTATAAAGTCGAGCGGTAGTTACGTTACTGGTCTAAAAAAAGCAGATACGGGAAAAGCAATTGACGGTACGTTAAAAATCGGCTCTTGGGATATAGACGATGAAGGAAATTTATGTTTACAAGCATACGGCGAAGTATCGTGGTCAACATGGAAATACAACGGAAAAACTCTAAAGAACGGTAAATGGACTTTAGAAAAAGTAGAATAGGGGATATAAAATTATGTTTTGTCAAAATTGCGGAAAAGAAATAAATAACGACGTTATGTTTTGCCCGTTTTGCGGCACGCAACAAAACGTAACACAACAAGAAGTTTTCGCATCGTCGGAAACACACTCGGATGAAACGCAAGAAGTAGAAACTTCTCGTGATGAAACAACCAATGATTTAATAAAAGTAAAAATTATGAAATTGCTTCCTAAAATCGGTTTTTACTCGTTGATATCGGGTATGGGAATCTTCCTTTTAATCGTTATCGTCGGGCTTATCGGTTACGGCAAAGTTTATTTGTACGACGGATACTCTTTCACTAAAGTTTTTTGTACGATAAGCCTGATTTTAATGCTTGCGGGTATTGTTATTTGCGGCGGTCTTTTGATTTATAAAATAATAAAAAAAGAATTTGCTTTAGATAAAAAAGTAATACTGAAAATAATCGCTATCGCACTTTCGTTAATATTCTCAATTGTTTTATTTTCAAATGCGGCAAACACAAATAAAAAAAGTTATTCAGGCGGTTCTTCGTCATCGGGTTCCATGTCTGCATACACTTACGCATTGCTTTATTGTAATATCACCAATGTAAGAGTTACCCATAATTCCTCATATACGGTTTGTACGGGAACGATAACCAATAAGGGAACTCAATCGGTGCGTTACGTAAAAGTAAGAGGCAGTTTTCAAAATAGTAGCGGCAGTACGCTCGATACCGATTGGACTTACGCAATCGGTTCGGAATGGTTAAAACCGGGCGAATCCACAACGTTCAGAATGAGCGTACCTAAAGACACTTCGATTAAAAAATGTAGTGTAAGCATTATGTCTTAAACTAACAAAAAAACTACCGACAACGGGCTTATAGCCTTAGTTTATCGGTAGTTTTTTTGTTAATTATTATACACAGCAATAAAATGTTCAGTAAAAAAAGTAACATTGTAATGTTATTTTTATTTGACAAATGTATCCGGAAATGTTATAATCGTTACGTTAAAAGGCTATAATAAATTTCGTTTAATAAAAAACAAAGTAGCAAAAGGGAAAATAAAATGGAAAAAGAAATCGTTATTTATCACGGTTCCCGAAACGTAATAAAAAATCCCGAATACGGAAAAGGGAAACCTTACAACGACTACGGTTTGGGTTTTTATTGCACCGAACATCTAGATTTAGCAAAAGAGTGGGCTTGCGACGATAGCAGCGGCGGATATGCAAACAAATATATTTTGTCGTTGGAAGGTTTAAAAATTCTCGATTTAAACGGTGAAAATTACTGTATTTTACATTGGCTGTCGATACTTTTGAAAAACAGAAAATTCACGTTGGATAACGCGATATCCGTTTCCGCGCGCGACTATATATTAGAAAACTTTTCCGTCGACACACAAGAATACGACGTCATAAAGGGATATAGGGCGGACGATTCTTACTTTTCCTACGCAAGGGATTTTTTACAAAACGCAATTTCTGTTAACAGACTTAAAAACGTTATGCGGCTCGGCAATCTCGGAAACCAAGTAGTTTTAATTTCAAAAAAAGCCTTTGCGAATTTAAAATTCATCGGTTATGAAGAAGCCCCTTACGAAGTACATTTTCCTCTACGGAAAAACCGCGACGAATTAGCGCGACACGCCTACCTATCTAATAGAATCGGCGATGATTTTTCCGAAAACGATTTATTAATGATAGATATTATAAGGGGAGGTATAACCGCCGATGATCCGCGCTTACAGTGAAATATATTTAAACGGCGTAATGAAAAATTTAGCGGCACTTTTCGATATTGCCATAAACGCCGAACGTTTAGCCGCCGACGAATTTGCAACTCTTTTTGCTTCATCGAAAGTCGCGGAAGGAATTGAAAGCGGATTTCCCGACGTTTTAGTCGGTAAATCCGCAACCGAACTTTTGGAAATAATTTTAAATAAGGAATGTAACTATTGCGTTACACCGATAAAAAGAACTCCCGAATATTGGGCGGGGTGGATACTCGCTTTTGCCGAGTGGTATCTAAATAAACCTTTTAAAGAAATTTTAGTTAAAATAAGTTTTTCAACGATTGTTTCCTTATATTATCCGTATCATGAAGCCGACGAAATGAAAACGATTGAACTTATTAAAGAAAAATTTTGTAATAATTCAAAATTAAAAGAAATCCGCAAAAAACGAAAATTGACTCAGCGCGAATTGTCTTTACTAAGCAACGTTCCGTTAAGGACTATTAGGCTATACGAACAATTACAAGAAAGTATAAACAAAGCGTCGGCGGAAACTTTACAAAAAATATCTAAAACTTTAAATTGTTCTATAGAAGATTTATTAAACTAACCAACAAAAAAAACTACCGATAACGGGCTTATAGCCTTAGTTTATCGGTAGTTTTTTTGTTTTTTGTTATTTACAGCAATAAAATGTTTGTGTAAAAAAGTAACGTTATAATGTTATTGTTTAAAGTTTTTAATCTGATTACAAACTTTCTTAAATTTCTTAAGGAACAATCTTACTGTTTATCGGTAAAACCCGATGGGTTTGCTTTTAATTCCTCGGCACGTTTTTTAAGAAAATACTTATGCAAAAAGTAAACGCCGAAAGCAAGGGGAATCATAAGTAGCGACCAAAACTGAGAAGGCGATATGCTTCCTACAAACTCACCCCTGTGGTCGTCGCGGAAAAACTCAATGATAAATCTAAAAATTCCGTAAGAGAACAAATACAAACTAAGCCCGTGCTGATATTTACGTTTTACAACCAAATAAAAGGTAACGCCAAACATTATAAACAAGAACAACGCTTCATACAGTTGCGTGGGTACGTAATACCCTACGCCGTTCGATCCGTCCATTCTGATACCGCCGAAAACATAAGTTTCGCCGAGATACTTACCGTGGCAACAACCGGCAAACAAACAACCGATTCTGCCGAAAGCGTGCGCTATTAAAATGCAGCAAGGAAGATAAGTTATAACTTCGCAAAGTCTTGTGTTGTAACGTTTTCTGCACAAAACGTAAATAATCAAAAAGCAAGCGGCACCGCCGATAAGACCGCCGATAAACGTTATCGCGCCGAATTCCCACACACCGGTTTCTATGTAGTTATAAACCGCTTGGAAAAGCGCAGCCGAACCGAAACCGACGATTATAGAAGCAATTCCGTCGTAAAAAATAAAATCCACGAAATCGCTGTTATAGTTAAGCAATTTAACCGACAAAAACAGCACGGCAAAGCAAGCCAAAAGCCCTAATGCAATCATAATCCCGTATAAAGTCGGGCCTAAAGGCGAACCGCCTATATAAATCGTAAACAATCTGTCCGGATACATATTAAAATCTCCTTTCCGTCATTTTATTTAATGTAACTTTTATTCTTTTCCGAAATAAATAACTTCGATACCCGATTCAGCCGCGTATTTTGCGGTCGAATAAGTTCCGCCGTGTCCGTAATTAAGATAACATATAAGCCGCGCGGAATTATCTACCATAAATATGTTTCTGTCCATCATACAGCCGTCGTAATATTCGCCTGCGACGTTTACGACTTCGTCGGCTTTCGAAATCATTCTTTCGTATTCTTTTTTTTGTTTTTTATTGAAAAATTTAGATTGAGTGTTGCATGGCACGCATGCAATTATTTTTATATCTTTCGTTTCTTTTACTTCTTCCAAAACCCTAAAACAAGCGGAGTCAAACCCTATCGCCATACCGCATAAAAAAGTATCGAATCCTTCGTTAACGGTCTTATAGACTAACTTTTTCAAACTTTCGACGTCAAAATCGGACGGTAAAATGCGGTGTCCCGAAAAGCAACAAGTCTTTTCCTTAATCATAGCGGAGCCTTCTTTATTTTTGCTTGAGTTCGAGGATAAACGGTCGGCGTTTGTTTTATTTTTTTTATAACGACTATCGCGTGCTTTCCGTAAGAATAGGGAAGTTCGTACTCGTATTCTTCTAAAACTTCGCACCCTAAAACGGTAAGTGCGTTTTTTGCGGTTTCGATTTCTTCTTTATAATTACTGCCTTTATAGCAAAGCGCCTTTCCGCCGACCTTTAAAAACGGCGCAAGGTATTCGACCAAGATATTTAAAGGCGCCACAGCCCTTGCTACGGCAAAATCGTATTTGTCTCTAAAGCGCGAATCGTTGCCTAATTCTTCGCAACGCCCGTTTATTACGTCGAAATTTTCAAAGTTTAATAGTTTTCCGACTCCCTTAAGATAAGTGCATTTTTTTTCCGTTGCTTCGATTAAGGTGAATTTAAGGTCTTTTCTTTCTATTTTCAAGGGAACGGACGGAAACCCTCCGCCCGAACCTATTTCCACGACTTTAGCGTTCTCGGTTAAAAATCTTTCGCCCTGCAAACTGTCGAAAAAATGTTTGACGTAAACTTCCTTTTCGTCTAATATGGACGTAAGGTTAAACTTTAAGGCGTTACTCTTGAAAAAGCCGTAGAATTCCACAAAGTTATCAACATTTTTACAGTTTGCAAGTGTTTGTAAAATATCTTCCATAAAAAAACGAAACGTCAAAATCCCTTTAATTTTAGGCTTTTTAATTGTACCATAAAATTGTCCCCATTTCAACAATTTAAACTATAAAACTTGTCCACATTGTTGATAAAAGGCAAATTTTTTACAATTTATTAACCTTGTCGGATAATTTTGTCTTTATAAACGTAACTAAAAAAGGCTCCAATAAAAAATTAGCCGAAAAAAGCCCCTCTATTTGTTTGCTTTTTATTATAAATTAAACTATAATATATATGTTATATAAAACGGTTGTGCGAAAGGTTAAAGTTTTCCTTATCGACTTTTTAACACAAAAAATTTCTCTATCCACAAAAAATAAAGTTGTCAAGATTTTATTTACAATCTTAATAACAGTCTATCAACATCGTTTTTTGAAACGCAAAATTTCGTTTTCCTTGATGATACCATAAATTTTGTGTCATTTAAATTTTTGTAAACATTTCCACACACCTCTACTACGAATACTACTTTAATATAAAAATAAAAAATCAAGAAGAAGGACGCGCAATGAAGACAATCGTAAAAGGTTCCGAACTTTCCAATGCGGTAAACAAAGTTTCAAAGGCGATAAGTTCGAAATCGCCAAACCAATTATTAGAAGGCATTAAACTTTCCGTAAAAGGCGACAGCATGGTACTTACCGCTACCGATATGGAAATCGCTATCGAAAAAACAATAAACGCAGAAACTTATCAGGAAGGCGATATCGTCGTGCCCGGTAGGCTTTTTGCGGATTTTGTCAAAAAACTCGAAGGTGAAGACGATATAGAACTTTACGTAAACGACGACGGCCGTTTAAAAATTACCTACGCCGCGTCGGAAGGTTTTATTCAATGTCTTTCGGCAGACAGTTATCCTATAATTAAAAAGGATATAAATCAAAACTCTTTCGTTATAAATCAAAAGAGTTTTAAAGACGTTATAACGAAAACGAGTTTCGCTTGCTCGCAAGACGATTCTCGCCCCATCTTAAAAGGTTGTTTGTTGGAAGTCGTCGGCGATACCCTTACTTGCGTAGCCCTTGACGGTTTTAGGCTTGCCGTTTGCAAGAAAAACGTTAGGGAATCTTCGGGCGATATTCGTGCGATAGTGCCCTCGCGTGCGCTTGTCGAAATCACGAGGCTTTTAGAAAAGGACGAAGAATGCGTTACCGTCGTTATTCAAGACAATTCCTTAATGATAAGCGTTGACAGCACCGTCTTTTTAACAAGACTTTTAGAAGGCGAATACATCGACTATAAACGCATTATCCCCAATGATTTCGTAACCGTTTTCAGGGTTAACAGAGGGCTTTTGTATTCTTCTATCGAACGTGCTTCCATAGTCGCTAAGGTTATGAAGAATATCGTTAAGTTCGACGTAAGGGATAATTATGTCGACGTATCTTCCGATTCCGAAATGGGTAACGTTAAGGAAAATATTCTTATCAATTTAGAGGGTAAGGACCTAACGATTGCTTTTAACTCGAAATACCTTATCGACGCTTTAAGGGTTATCGACGACGAGTATATTAGTTTCAATCTTAACTCTTCCATAGCCCCTTGCGTAATCAAACCTTGTTCGGACGACGAGTATCTTTACTTAATTTTACCTGTAAGAATGTCCGCTTAAAATCGTAAACGTCGCGATTTTATCTTGAAACGCTTTCAAAAATACTGAAAAAATTAAGATTATTGGCGGCAGAAGAGTATAATCTCGGTTAAACCGACGAAAAAAGTTGACAAAAGATTAAAAATACAATAAAATATTTAGGCTTGTTTGTTTTAAACGGCAAAAATTAAGCCGAGCCGCTTCGATTTTATCTCGATAGAATAAAAAATCGCAGCGAAGCGACAACATTAAAAAATAACGCAATTTTGCGAAAACGGAGAATTAACAATGAAAAGAACCTATCAACCCAAAAAAAGACAAAGATCAAAAGTTCACGGCTTCAGAAAGAGAATGGCTACTAAGTCCGGCAGAAACGTTTTAAAGAGAAGGAGAGCGAAAGGTCGTCATAAACTTTCCGCATAATATCGTTTGGAAAAAAGATTAAAAAAACAGCACGACTTCGACCTTGTTTTCAACAAAGGAAAAAGGGCTTACACCAAATCGGTTGCGATGTATTATATAGAACGTACTAAGGGCAACGTGAAAATCGGTGTATCTGTGAGTAAAAAACACGGTAACGCAGTGGTTAGGAACCGCATAAAACGGCTTCTTCGCGCGTCGTATATTCCATTAATCGACAAAATCACAAAGACGGCGCATATCGTTTTTGTTCCGCGCGTTAGGGAAACTTACGAGTTTTCAGAAATTCAAAATTCCGTCGTTTTTTTATTAAAAAAAGAAAATCTCTTATAGTCAAGCGGTATAGTGAAGAAACTTTTAATAAAATTGCTTCTTTTTTATAAAAAAAATATTTCCCCGAATTTACACACGAGTTGTATATATACCCCTACTTGTAGCGAGTACGCTATCGAGGCTTTACAAAAGCGTTCCTTTTTTGTGGCAATTTTTTTGATTATAAGACGGCTTTTAAGATGTAATCCGTTGTCTAAAGGCGGTTTAGATCCTGTTCCCGACAGTAAAAACGTCGTGAAGTGGCTTATATAAAAAGTCCCGTTTTGTGTATGCGGGCAAATATAAATTTTCTTTATTTTAGGCGTAATTTGCCCTTTTTTACGGCGGAAACGGTAAGTTTTTCAGTTTACCGTTTGTCCGTCATTTTTTCTATTTAAAATACTCATAAGGATCAAATATGTTAAATTTTTTATCTTCGACCATTATCGAAACTATGCCGACTTTCGGTAATCCCTATAAACTTAATTTTATAGGTAAGTTTATCCAATGGCTTTTGGAAAGTTTACCTAATATGGGGCTCGGTATTATCGTATTCACCCTCGTTTTAAAGTTGATAACGTTACCGCTCGATATATATTCGAGGGTTTCCATGAAAAAGAACAATCTTAAAATGGAAAGGATGCGTCCTCAACTTGAAAAACTTCAACGTCAGTACGCTAACAATAAAGAACTTTACAACCAGAAGATGGCGGCGCTTTATAAAAAAGAAGGATATTCCGCTTTATCGTCTTGTCTTCCCACACTTGTGACTTTAATAGTATTTATTATTGTCATAAATCAATTTTCAAACTACTCAAACTACGCAAACCTTCAACTTATACAAGGTATGTCGGAAAGTTATAACGCGGCGATTGCCGAATATAACGAAAACTACGCCGACGGCGCCGAAGTCGTTAAAAAAGTAGGAAACGAGTATTATTTTAACGAATCTTACGTGTTTACCGACGAAAAACTCGCAGAAATCGGCGTTGAAAAGACAGTTACTAAAAACGAAGAAACTAACGAAGAAGTCGTTACCTACAAGGCTAAAGACCTCGCTAAGTTTTATAACTACGTAAAATCACTTGAAAACACGAGCATAAAAGCCGACGTCGATATTATAAAAGACGGGGATAGTTACAAGTTTAACAAGGCTAATTTTGCCGAAACGGTTACCGATGACGAAGTAAACGTTACGCTCACGTCGGAAATTATTGCCGAACAATGCGAATCCGAAATTTTAAAAATCAAGGAAGTCGCGAGAAACGCTTCTAAAGAGTCTTATCTTGAAAACGTTCCTTCGTTTTTATGGGTAAAGAATATTTGGGTAGAAGACCTTCCTTGGAAGCACCCCGTTAAAGACAGTTTTTCCGAATACAACTTCACGGTAAGAAAGGGCTGTAAGTCGGAAAGCGCCGGGATAAATATGGAAGATACCGCTTATGCCGAACTTACCTATAATTTATCCGAACAAAAAAATCAGGCAAACGGCTATCTTATTTTAGTCGTGCTGTCCATAGGCGTGATGATTTTGTCGACGGTTATATCGAACAAAACGCAAAAAGCGCAAATGGAATTGCAAACGGCGGACACTACGGCTGCTCAAACTTCCAAAATGATGACTTGGATGATGCCTATAATGTTCGGTATATTCGCATTTATTTACACGGCTTCCTTCTCTATATATATGGTAGTAAGTTCAGCCGTATCCACAATAAGTACCGTACTTATAAACAAGTTGGTAGAAGACCGTTTCAACAAGCAAATCGAAGAAGAAAGACTTAAAAACGACAAACGTTACAGAAAAAGCAAATAAAAACTAATAGTAGGAGATAATACACAATGAATAACGAATTTGTAGGCAAGACTATAGAAGACGCCGTTCAAGAAGGTTTAAAGACGCTCGGTCTTACCAAGGAAAATGCCGAAATCGTAGTTTTAGAAGAACCCAAGAGCGGTTTTTTGGGTATCGGCGCGAAGCCCGCTAAGGTAAGCGTTACCAAGAAGAAAACCGACGTTGACAACACGACCGAATTTTTAGACGGATTGTTTAAAGTACTCGGTATCACCGCTACGACCGAAGTTACCGAAAACACCGAAGACAGAACCGTCGTTACCCTTATTACTACCGATTCTTCCCAAATCATCGGTTACCGCGGCGAAGTTTTAGATTCCATTCAATGTCTTGCAAGCGCCGTATTTAACAGCGGCAAGGAAAATTATTCCCGCCTTGTAGTCGATTGCGAAGGCTATCGCGAAAAAAGAGAAGACACTTTAAAGAATTTAGCCCTTAAACTTGCGGCAAAAGCCGTAAAAACGGGTAGAAAGGTCGTTTTGGAACCTATGAATCCTTTCGAAAGAAGAATCATTCACTCTACTCTCGTTGATTTCGAAGGCGTAAAAACGGCTTCCGAGGGTAAGGAACCTAACAGATATATCGCCATTATTCCCGATAACTACGATCCTTCTAAGCGTAATGACAGATTTAACGCTCGTCGCGGCGGCGATAACCGCAGACAAGGCGGCAA
>CAYNYV010000052.1:0-10772 GCA_964401515.1 uncultured Christensenella sp. | reverse complement strand
CCTACGTTCGCGTTCAAGTCTATTTGCAAATTTGCTTCTATTTCGTCGGTGTCTATTTCTTCGTAGGGGTTTTGTAGTACGGAATACAAAAGTTCTTGATCTTCCGAAACTATAGCGTAAAGTAAGTTGGTAAAACTTACGTTATCGGCGTAATAATTAGGATAATACGTTCCGAAACCGGTCTCAATTTCTGAGTAGAGTCTGTCTTCACATATTGTTGCGTAAGAGTTATAACGACTTTCATCCATATCCGAATCGTTAATCGAAAAAAGAATCTGCGGACCGTAGTCGGGCCATAAATCTCTATCCTCTTCTTCTGCCGGTATATATTTACAAATTAATCCAAAGCGATATTCGGTTCTATACAAAAATGTGCCTTCCAGTTCAACCGCACCGGTAATATCGTCTGTTTCAAGCGTGGCGGAATCTTCAAGTATCATCGGTAGTAACCTTGTGTAGCGCAGATCTTCTTCGTCTTCGTCCGGCGTGAAATCGTTGTAACCGATGGTTTCATCGTCATCGTCGTCTAAGGCGTACGCGGTAACAATCGTTTTTACGGCGTTATAGCGTATGCCGTCGGCGGAAACGTTGAACAGCATGACAAGCGAAAGAGCGAAAGCGGTAAATGCCGTTAGTTTTGCGAAAAGTGTTCGATTCATATTTTACCTCCGTTTAGCCGTTCGGCTTTTGATGGTTTTATATTACCCCATAATCGCAAATTTGTCAATACTTTTTTAAAAAAAGTCGTAAAATCGAACTAAACTATTGGTTGAGTTGGCTAAAATCGGTGTTTGTTATTGGACGCACAGCGGGAAAAGAAGTAAAAAGTCCGCCTATAAGTCGATTATCTGTCATTTTTATAAAAAATGCGTCAAACTTGGAATTTTGACGCAAAGTAATGCTTATAGTGTTTTTAATTTCTGTTTTCAAGCGCCGAAAAAAGTTTCGTTTATCGTCAAGGTAACTTTTCCGTCGTAAAACACCGCGTAACCGAAGGTTTTTATCGGGCTGAACTTTGAAAGAGTGCCGGGGTTTATAAAGGTGATACCGTCCTTTTCCTCGATGGATTTTTCGTGGGTGTGTCCGTATACGACGACGTCGCAATTTAATTCTTTCGCTCTTAAATAAAGATTGAAAAGTCCTCTTTTTACGCCGTATCTGTCGCCGTGGCACAGTAAAACGCGCTTATTTTCAATATTAAAAACAAGTTCTTTCGGGTGAGAAGAAAAATCGCAGTTTCCCGAAACTATTTTTATTTTTTTGTAAATTTCGGGCGGAAATATATTTAAGTCGTTTGCGCCGTCGCCGGCGAAAAATACTTGGTCGGCTTCCTGCAAGACGGGCGATAATTTTTCCAAATCCCTTAGGTTGCCGTGCGTATCGGATAAGATGACAATTTTCTTCATAAGTGCCCCTATAGGTCGATTATGTGATTGTTTTTTAATATTTTGAGTAGGTTTTTAACGGCTTTACAGCGGTGTGAAACTTTGTTTTTTTCTTCTTCTTGACAGACGCCGAAACTTTTGTTGAGTTCATCGCTGAAAAATACGGGATCGTACCCGAACCCTTTATCGCCGTCGGGCCGCTCTAAAATTTTGCCGTAAGTTTCTCCGCTTGCCGTAAAAACGGCGTTTTCGTTTAGGATAAAAGTTATTGCCGTTTTAAAATGAGCCGAACGATTTTCAACGCCCTCCAAGTTTTTTAGTAAAAGGGTGTAATTTTTTACGTCGTCGCCGTGACGCCCCGCGTATCTTGCGCTAAAAACGCCCGGTGCGCCGTTAAGGGCGTCGACCATAAGTCCGCTGTCGTCGGCAAGGGCGGGAATACGGCAAAAATCGTACAGAGCCTTTGCTTTTATGTAAGAATTTTCTTCAAAGGTCGTTCCGTTTTCGTCTACCTCGTCGAAAAAGTCGACGTCTGCTGCCGATAAGACCTCGAATTTATCGCCTAAAAGTTGTTTGTATTCCGACAATTTGCCTTTGTTTTGCGTAGCGATTACGATTTTCATAAATTACCTCGTTACATTTTTCGTTAAATACTATTTGTTGCGGATTTTTTAAGCCGCGTTTATATAATAGCGTTTATATACCGTTAAAAGCAAAAAAACGGCGAACCGTTTTTTCATGTAAAGTTTTTTCGATTTGTTAATTAAGTTTAAAAAAATTAAACAATATCTACAATTAAAAGCCCCGATTCCGCATCGTAATTAACGTCTTCAGCCATTTCTTTAATCATAGCCATTGCGTCCGACTGTTGAACGGTGGGAAGGGTAAACAAATTGGGATTGACCGCGTTGTTCGCAAGAAGGTTAATCGCCGAATCTATATTGCCGTAACCGTTCGTAATGCAGATAAATTTAAGTTGTTTTACAAGGGCTATATTAAAGTTGACCTTTAAATTGGGCGCGCCGAATCCCGCAAAACATATGGTGGCGTGTTCGTCGGCGAGTTTCAAGGCGATATCGGTATTCAAGTTAGAACCCGTCATATAGACGATTTTCTTGGAAAAATGAGAGCCTGTAAGTTCGGAAACGTTTTTTTCGAGCTTGTTATCGGAAAATAAAGTGTAATAAATACCGGCGCGCTTTGCAAGTTCGATATTTTTTTCGTTGTTATCGACCAAAATGGGGATGCCTTGATAGTACATAACGAGTTGCGCAAGGAAAATGCCCAACATATCGCCGCCGACGATAATAACGTCTTCGCCTTTAGCAGGTTGCAATTTATCTATAATTTTGTCGCAAATGGCTACGTGGTCTATAAAAAGGGCGTCGTAATCGCTTACGCTCGGCGGAAGAAGAGAAATATTTTCGTTGGTTAAAACTGCGAAATCCCTTAAAAACCCGTCTACGTTTTTGCCCGCAACGTTAAAAGAGGAACAGTTTTCCGTATTGCCCGCAAAACATTCTTTGCATTTGCCGCAAGCGGTTTCGGGGTGGGGAAAAACGCGTTGACCTCTTTCAAAACAGCCACACGAATCTTCCGAAACGGCTGAAATTTTGCCGATGCCGATTCTAGCCGGAATGATAGGATAATTAGCCCGCGTGTCGCCCAAATAAGTGTTAAAATCTTCACGCAAAAGCATTGCTTTGGTGATTATAACCTTGGCGCTGTCGATGCTGTCGAAATTTTCAGTTTTGGTGATCGCCTCGATCTTTTTAGGGTTAAGAATTTGAATTCCCTTCATAAGTCCTCCGAAATAACTAAAATATATTTTACTATAAAATCCGTTTTTAAGCAAGTCTTTTTATCCGAAATGGCGTAAAAAGTTAAATATAGCGGTTTCCGCTGCCGAAAACATGCCGATTTGTCGAAAATTTATTAAAAAAGGCGCAAAAAAAGACTTTGCAAAGTTTAGTTTAAAAAAAAGTCTGCGTTGAAATAAAAAGACGGTCAAAACAGTTGACATTAGTTTCGCAATATAATATAATAATTGTCGGCATCGGAAATCGATGTAACTATTTTGCGAGGTGCAAAGTCATGAAGGAAAAAATTCATCCTAACTATAAGATAGTCAAGGTGCAATGCGCTTGCGGTGAAACTTTCGAAACAGGCAGCACGAAAGACGTTGACGTTATCAAGGTCGATATTTGTTCAAAGTGCCATCCTTTCTTCACCGGTAAGCAGAAGCTCGTTGATACGGGCGGCCGTGTTGACAAATTCAAAAAAAGATACGGTATTTAGTAAACATCGGCAGCTCCGTTACAAATTTGGGGCTGCTTTTGTTTTAAACCTCGAATTGTCGCTTTTTTGACAAGCAAAACTATTTTGCGCACGTGCACGAGATATCCTTTTCATAGTTTTTAAAATGAAAAGTTCGGTTATATCGACATATAACTTTTCGGATGTTTCGCGTTTTTATATAAATTTTTTTGTTGGTGTGAAATGAGTAAAATGAAAAAATGCAACCGCACGAGTATCGGCGGTCAAGCCGTTTTGGAAGGCGTTATGATGCGCGGTCAAACGTCGATGTGTACTTCTGTGCGTGACGAGGACGGCAAAATCCGCGTTGAAACGGAAAGACTTAAATCGACAAAGCAAAAACCGTTTATTTGTCGCGTGCCCGTTATCCGCGGCGTTATCAACTTTTTCGTGTCGATGGTTTCGGGTACGAAAATTTTAATGCGTTCGGCGGAAGTCTACGGCGAATCGGAACCTACGAAATTTGAAAAATGGGTTTCCAAAACTTTAAAAATAGATTTAATGAGCGTTGTTACGACGCTTAGTTTGATACTCGGATTAGCGCTTGCGGTAGGGCTTTTTATGTGGTTGCCGCAGTTTTTAACGGGGCTTATCGCAAAACCCTTAGCCCTCGATGATACGAGCATTTGGTTCAACCTTATCGAAGGTTTGATAAAAATATTGGTTTTCTCGGGATATATATTGCTAACCTCTTTACTTAAAGACATCAAGCGTACCTATATGTACCACGGTGCCGAACATAAAACCATAAACTGCTATGAATACGGGCTTCCTTTAACGGTAGAAAACGTAAAAAAATGTTCGCGCATACACGACCGTTGCGGTACGACGTTTATGTTTTTCGTAATGTTCGTAAGCATTTTGGTGTTTTCGCTTGCAAATTCCTTTATTCAAGCCGAAAAAATATATAGGGTGCTTTTAAAAATAGCCCTTTTGCCCGTTGTGGCGGGACTTTCTTATGAACTTTTGAAAGGACTTGCAAAAACCGATAGCCCGCTGGTGTTGCCCCTCAAAGCGCCCGGTATGCTTTTACAAAAAATTACCACGCGTGAACCCGATGACGAAATGATCGAAGTCGCGATTAATTCTTTTAATACGGTTTTAAAAATGGATGCCGACGAAAGTATACAGCCGCGTAAATTCGTTACGGCTATGCCTGCGGATAAACTTTTGGAAGAAGTCACTCGAATTTTATTAGGCGGCGGCATTACCGATACGTCCGACGGCGAATGGATCGTGTCGATTTCGGCAGATATTAAAAGGTCGCAATTAAGCGGCAATAATAGCCGTTTGTCACCCTCGATTGTCGAAAAAGCGCTTAATTACGCTAACGAAAGGGCAACGGGTAACCCGCTGTGGTACGTAATAGGCGATACCGATTTTTACGGATATAAAATAAAGGTTGACGAAAACGTTCTTATTCCTCGCCCGGAAACGGAAGAAGTCGTCGCAAAAGCCTTGGAATATATCAACGAGAATTCTCGCGTTCTCGACTTGTGCACGGGAAGCGGCGCTATTGCCGTAGCCGTTAAAAAGGAAAAGAATTGCCAAGTCTTTGCGACGGACGTTTCCGAAAAAGCCGTCGGGGTCGCTAAAGAAAACGCCAAATTAAACGACGCCGATATAACGTTTACCGTCGGAAATCTTTTCGAACCTTTAACGGATAAGTTCGACGTAATCATTTCAAATCCCCCGTATATTAAGTCCGCCGATATAGATAATCTTCAGAAAGAAGTTTCTTTCGAGCCGCGGTTAGCACTTGACGGCGGAGATGACGGATTGGCTGTTTATAGGCTTATAGCCTCACTTTTTAAAAATTATCTTAACGAAAACGGCAAACTTATTATGGAATGCGGTTTAGGTCAGGCGGAAAATATTCGCGCCATTTTTAAAGACTTTGAAACTGAAGTTTATCTAGACCTTAACGGCGTTGACAGAATAGTTGTCGTAAAAGCATAAAAACGTCGATAATCGACCTATAGAAGGACTTTTTGCGACAAATTGCGATGTTTTGCGTGTGAAAACGCCAAAATTTTTTACAAAACGGAGATATAAATAATGCTTTCAAAACTCGAAGGAATACTTTCAAGGTACGAAACCTTGACGGAACTCATCGCCGATCCCAAAGTGCTTTCCAACATGGAAGAATGGCAAAAATACGCCAAAGAACGAGGGGATATGGAAGAAACCGTCGAAAAATATAAGGAATATAAGAAAATCGCCGAGGAAAAAACTCAGGCAGAAGAACTTTTGAAAACAGAGCAAGACGCCGATATGAAGGCAATGCTCGAAGACGAAATTTACGACTGCAAACATCGTATGGACGCCGCCGTCGAAGAACTCAAAATATTGCTTATTCCCAAAGACCCTAACGACGATAAAAACGTTATTTTGGAAATCCGTGCCGGTGCCGGCGGCGAAGAAGCTGCGCTTTTTGCCTACGAACTTTATCGCATGTACGTCAAATACGCCGAAAAAAACCGCTGGAAGACCGAGGAAATCGACTCCAACAATACCGAACTCGGCGGAGTTAAAGAAGTAACTTTTTCCGTTAGCGGCAAGGGCGTATACGCAAAATTGAAATTCGAAAGCGGCGTGCATCGCGTTCAAAGGGTTCCAGAAACAGAATCACAGGGGCGCGTTCATACTTCTACGGCTACCGTTGCCGTTTTGCCCGAACCCGAAGACGTCGAAGTTCACATCGAAGACAAGGATTTAATCATCGAAACTTGCCGTTCGTCGGGCGCAGGCGGTCAACACATTAATAAAACCGAATCTTGTATTCGTATGGTGCACATTCCCACGGGTATAGTCGTTAACTGTCAAGACGAAAGAAGTCAGACTAAAAACCGCGAAAAGGCTATGAAGGTTATGAAGAGTCGCGTATTCGACTATTACAACACGAAATACCAAAGCGAGTACTCGGAAAACAGAAGAAGTCAAGTCGGTACGGGTGATCGGTCGGAAAGAATAAGAACTTACAACTTTCCGCAAGGCAGGGTAACCGACCACCGTATCAACAAGACGATGTATAGTTTGGAAGAATTTATCATGGGCGATATCGGCGAAATGGTCGAGGCTTTGCGTATAGCAGACCGCGAAGCCAAACTTTCGGGCGAAAACCAAGATTAATAGAAAAAAAGTCATAAATAATCGGTAGTTTACTTAATTTGTTACTCTTAGATTGAAAAAATTGTTAAAAAATAGCAAAAAAAAGGTGAACCGCCGCTAAAATTGCAAAATATTTCGCTAAAACTATTGAAAAAACTTTAAAAATAAGTTATTATATTAGTATAAAGAAAAACTATCGAGCGCGTATAGCGTTACGGTTAGGGAGGATTTTAAAATGATTCAAATTTTCTGCGGACCTAAAGGTGCCGGCAAAACCAAAATAATGCTTGAAAAACTTAACGAAGCATGTAATTTAGCCAAGGGCGATATCGTATTTATTACTGAAAAAAGATTTAATACGGTTAACATCAACTTTAAGGTTCGCTTACTCTATACGGAAGAATTCGGCGTTACGGATCTTCATTCGTTTGTAGGATTTGTTAAAGGCTTGCTTGCGGGTAACGCAGATATAGAATATCTTTTTATCGACGGTTTGTGCAAGATGACCGGTTACGAAACGGAAAACGTTGCCGAGTTTTTGAGTGCTATCGAAAAACTCGAAAGCGAATACGGCTTTAAGGCAATCATGACGGTTAGTATGGATCAGGATAAAGTTCCCGAAACCGCTAAAAATTACATCGTTAACTTGGCTTAATTTTAAGGCGAGTAGTTTTATGCCGTCAGAAACTCTGACGGCAAATTGTTTGTTTCGGCTTAATTTAACTACGAGGATCATTATGGAAAAAAAGACAGTCTTTAGTGCCGTTCAACCGAGCGGTATTCCGACGATAGGCAATTACGTCGGTTCGATTAAGAATTGGGTGTCGATGCAGGACGAGTACAACTGCATTTATTCGCTTGCCGACCTTCATACGCTTACCGTAAAGCAAGTACCGGCGGAACTTCGCCAAAGAAGTTACGAACTTTTGGCGTTATATCTTGCTGCGGGGATAGATCCCGAAAAGTCGGTTGTTTTCGCACAATCGCACGTTTCGAAACATTGCGAACTCACTTGGATTTTAAATACGGTAACTTACCCCGGCGAACTAACGCGAATGACTCAATTTAAGGATAAAAGTCTTCATCATGCCGAAAATATCAATATGGGGCTTTTGGATTACCCCGTTTTGATGGCTGCCGACATTTTGCTTTACGGCACCGATTTAGTGCCCGTCGGCGCAGACCAGAAACAACATCTCGAAATCACAAGGGATTTGGCGATTAGGTTTAACAATCGTTATAGCGAAACTTTCACCGTTCCCGAACCGTTGATTCCCAAAATGGGCGCAAAGGTTATGAGTTTGCAAGAGCCCGACAAAAAAATGTCGAAGTCAGATCAAAACCAAAACGCTTACATTTCGATGAACGACACGACGGACGAAATTATCAGAAAATTTAAACGCGCCGTTACAGATAGCGAATCCGTAATAAAATACGACCCCGAAAATAAAAAAGGCGTCAGCAATTTATTGACGATTTACAGCCTTTTCAGCGGAAAGACAATCGACGAAGCCGAAAAAGAATTTGACGGAAAAGGGTATGGCGACTTTAAGATTGCCGTCGGTGAAACGGTTGCAAGCGTAATAGAGCCTATTACTGCCGAAAAGAACAGAATGCTCAAAGATAAAGGCTATTTGGAAAGCGTTTTGAAAAAAGGTGCCGAAACCGCAGACTATCTTGCTTCCAAGATGCTTCGCAAAGTCTATAAAAAAGTAGGACTCATTCAACTTTAATTATTATGTTTGGTTATATCAAACCGCACGATCCGTATTTGTATAAAAAGGATGACGTTCTTTACAAAAGTTTGTATTGCGGTGTTTGCAAGGCGATAGGCTCTACTTGCGGGCAAACGGCAAGAATGACTTTGACTTACGACATTGCTTTTTTGGCGGCGTTTGCCCATAATCTTATGGGTAAGGACGTCGAAATAAAGCAAAGCCATTGCGTTATTCATCCGATTACGAAAAGACCTATCGCAAAGCGCGACGACATTTTCGATAAACTTGCCTTGGTTAACGTCATTTTGGCAAGGCATAAAATTATCGACGATACGCTCGATTCAAAAAAAGGTTATCTTAAAAAGGTTTTTTTTCATCGAGGATATAAAAGGGCAAAAAGAAATTTTCCTGAAATCGACAGAATTGTTTTAACGGGTTATAACGAGCTTAGAAGCCTCGAAAAGGCTAATAACGGGCTTATAGACGAGGTTTCGGAAAAATTCGGAAATATGCTTGCGGATATTTCGGACGAGGTTTTTTTAGATTTTAAATCTCAAAGCACGCACGATTTGTTCTTCTACCTCGGAAAGTGGATTTATATAATCGACGCGATAGACGACTACGATAAAGATAAAAAAAGAGGCGAATACAATCCTTTTTTAGCGCGTTACGGCGAAGACAGCGCGCAAACGTTAATTAAAAAACACGGCGATGATTTCGACTTTATGTTTGCCGATATTTTTAACGGCATAAAGGAAAATTTTTATAAAATTAAATTCGGTTTTAACCGCGACCTTTTGGAAAACGTTTTGTTTAAAGGTATACCCGTGAAAACAAAAAGCGTTATCGAAAGCAAATTGTGCGAAAAAACTAAAGAATGCGGTAAAAATTAAAAGGAATATTATATGTTAAAAGACTATTACGAAATTTTAGGCGTAAGCGAATACGCTACCGATCGAGAAATTTCCGAGGCATATTTTGCCCTTAGAAAAAAGTATCTCGAAGAAAGATTTTCGGAAGGCGAAAAAGGTAACGAAGCCGCTAAAAAACTTACGCAAATAGACAACGCTTACGAGGAAATCAAACGCTTTAGAAGCGAACGCTCCGACGGCGGCGATTTAAGCCTTTTAAAACAGGTCGACGAGGCTTTAAAGACAGGAGATTTATCAAAAGCGCAAACTTTACTCGATTCTTTCGATCAACGCGGTGCAGAGTGGCATTATCTTCAATCGGTTGTTTTTTATAAAAAAACTTGGATGAACGAGTGCAAAAAACAACTTGAAATCGCTATGGCGTTAGACGAAAACAATAAAAAGTATAAAGATACTTACGATAGACTTTTGGAAAAAATGAAGTCGGCAGAACAAAAACAAGGCGCAAATCAAAATTGGAACACTTCCGGCAACGGCGCGCCGAACGATAATCGCGTTCCCGATTTCGACGAACCGCAGATGGGCGGCGACAGTTGTATGGATTTTTGCTGTCGTATGGCGATTTGCAATATGTGCCTTAACTGTTGCTGTAATATACGATAACGGGCTTATAGGCGGACTTTTATGAAATTATCTAAAGTAATTGCGCTGTCGTCGTTATGTACCGCGTTCGTATCGGTTTTGTTAACCGTAGGTGCGTATTTTCCGTCGCTTAGTTATAGTTGTATATTTTTAGCGAGCGTAGTTATACTTTTGCCGCTTTCGAAAAACACTTATAAAGGCGCTGTGCTTACCGTGATAGCAAGTACTTTGCTTAGTTTTTTGGTTGCAAGTTTCAGTTTCGAAACGGCGCTCCCTTTCGTTTTGTTTTTCGGGTTTCATCCGATTGTAAACAAAGTGTTTAAGGAGAAAAAACTAAACAAGTTTTTGGCGTATTTTATTAAAGATGTTTGGTTTGTCGGCGCGATGCTTCTTTGCTATCTGTTGACCGATATGTTTATAACCGATAACGAAGTCTTTGAAAAATATATGGTTTACATCATTATTTTCGGCGGTAGTTTTTTGTTTATCGTATACGACTATATGATGTCGTATTTTCAAAAGGCGATGGACGTTATCTCGAAACGGCTTAAAATTTGATTTGTTCGGCGTATACTAAAACGCCGTCCGCCGCTAAAACACATAAAAACGACAAAGGAAAAAATATGAAGAAAAACGACTTATTGACGGGTATTTGCGATCAAATAGGTTATAACGGAGAAGGAATTTTCCACATCGAAGGCACGACTTTTTTCGTGCCTTATTGTTTA
>CAYNYV010000051.1:0-10840 GCA_964401515.1 uncultured Christensenella sp. | reverse complement strand
TATCCGTTTTCCAACTTTGTCCAGAACCCTGGTAAAGCATTTCATTAGCGTCGTGATAGTCCGTTACCGTTGTCGTATTCGTACCGTCGCTTATGCTTATGATAACGCAGTTATTTAAGGTATCGCGCGTGTAAGTGTAGGTTAAAACGTAGTCCTCGGTATGCGTATCGTGCGAAGCGTTTGCGTCAACCGTACTTTCGTAAGCGCAACTTATTTGCTTTAGAAGCCTATAGTTATTTGCCGCCTCACCGTAAACGTAATATGTTTTTTCGCCGTTCGTGCCGATTGTTTTTGTAGGAAGACCGTAGATATTCGAAAAGGTTTCGCTAAACGTTCTCAGCGTTTGGTTATCCGCCGTATAAGTAGTCGTTACCGCGTTATACGTCGCGCTTCCTTCCGTTTCGGTTGTCATCGTCGTAAGCGTTGTACTTCCCTTTTTCGTCACTGCGGTCACCGTTACGTCGTACGGATCATCCTCGCTATACGCGTATGTCGTAGTCGTTACGGTACTTGCAGGATGATTAATCGACGTCGACGTAGTCGTTTGGTTTTTACAATTTATCTGCGTCGTAACCGTCGCGCTATCCCCTATTTGTTTGCTCGTTTGTTCGAAAGTCGTTTTGTTCCATGTCGTTTCGACATAGTTATCTATTGGCGATATCGTTACGTTGTCTATATACACCGTTTTGTTCGAAGAAATATTTTCGAACTTTATAGTAGACGATGTACCGACCGTGCTTCTTTCGAAAAGTTCTAAAACATAATACTTTTCGGTTTCGTTTATCGAAAAAGTTTTTGTCGTATCGCCGTACCAAGTTACTTTTAAATTACAAGTTCCGCCCGACGATTGCGCTTGGAATGCGAAAACGTACGTCGTCGAATAGGTGTTATTAAAACTGAAATCGCGTTCGGCGGAAGAACCCGCCGTTAACATTAGAGCGCGACCTTTGGTAATCGAACTGTAATTACTGCCTGTATTGGTCGTAGTTATATTCCAGCCCGCAGGGCTATTTCCGTCAAGGGTTTCGAAATCTCCGTTTTCTATTTGCGAAAAGTCTTCGGTAAAACTGAACGCCGTTTTCGTACGCAAAGTCGAGGTTTCGCTTTCCTCGTATATACCGACCGAAGTTTTAGGCGCGTTTGCGCTCGATAACGTAGAATATCCGGAATACGAAGACACGCATTTTCCGCTCGTATCGAAAACGTAATCGTGCACGCATTGCTGCGTTCCGCCCGATAATATAAACGCTTTCGTTTCGTTGTCGTAATAATTGAAAGCGTACGGATTTAAACCCATATCTTTGTTAGTCGCTCTCTCATAAACGGTGTCTATTTTATCGTTGCCGTCGTTGTAATACGAAAACTCGTAACCCGTGCCTTGGCTTCCCGTAACCGATATCATATATCCGTCCGAATCGTATTCGAAGTTCGCCGCCCTAAGTCCGCCGTGGATAATGCTTGTTAATTTATTCTCGCTGTAGGAAAAATTAACGTTGTCGCCGTAACTTGACGTCAACGAAGTAAGTCGTCCGCTACTGTTATATGTGAAATCCACGCACTGCGCGCGGTTACCGATATTGTAAAAATCCCCCGAACCGTCAAGACAGTTAGATACCCTCGTGATTTGCAAAGACGGCTCCGAATACTCTATATGCAAATATTTGCCCGATTCCGCTATACACCTTAATCTTCCGTCTTTAAAGTACATGTACGGTACGTCGTTTTTGTACATGATATAACGCGTGGTGCCGGAATAGTTCGGATCGGTTCGGCACATTAAATTACAGTCTGCGCAAAGATAATACGTAATATTGTCTTTAGTCGTCGATTGGGTAAATTTGTGCGTGGCGCCGCTTCCGTCTATATACGTAAGTACCGAGCCGAGTACCGTCAAATATTGTTCTACGTTTAGTTTAAATCCGTCTTTAAAACACGTTTTAGGATCGAAAAACTCAAATTCGTCGTAGCCTTCGTATTCGTTACTGTTGTATACCAACTGAAGCCCTATCGGCATTACGTTCGAGTTAACGCTCATTAAGTCTATTACCGACGTTAAGTTGCCGTTGAGTACGTTTACGTGGTGCGTTATTCCGTCGCCGCCGAATTGCTCGGTTACCGTATTAGGTCCTAAGCCCGTCGCACATACGCCCGTAACCGACAGTACAGCCGCGTTCGCGCCGTCTAAGTATAATGTTGCGTTTTCGCCGCCACTCGCAGTTTTCAGTGAAAGCGTTGCGTTGCCTCCGTATACTTCCGACGGAGATAACCTTTCCGTTTTTGTATAGACTTTGCTAACTTTAGCGGAAGCCTCGACATTTTCTGTTGTTAAAGCCGTTTGCGCCGTTGCCGCATGTGTGGTATTGTGAAAGTTTCCGCTTAAGCCCGAAATATCCGCTATTTTACTTACCGTAATCGAATTTTCGTTTTCGGCTGTCGTTTCGTAACTGTACTTTAACGACGCCGACAAAACCGTGAAAGAGTTCGGCATCGAAAGGTCTTGTAATTTTAATATCGCCGCGCTTTCGTTTGTCAATAAGACTTTTTCTTCCGCCGCGGTTAAATCGTCTAAATTAAGTTCTTCGGCTGCCGCGTTTTCGACGTCGAAGCTTATGTCCGTTTGTATTTTTACGGGGAAAGTTCTTTCCGTGTCGTTAAGCCAATCTTTCGACGGCGTAATCGTTAAATAGTATATTCCTTCCGCTTCTTCGACGGTGTAATTTACGGCACTGCTCGTCTTGCCGTTTTTGTCTTTCAGCGTAGGCTTTAAAAAACTGAAAACTTTCTCGCCGTCGTTAGTCTTTACCGAAACGCTTCCGTTTGTGTTTTTGACTAAATTAAGGTCTTTCGTTCCTATTTTAAAACCGTAAACGTAGTTTTGACCTTTACTTACAACCGTGATTTCCGTACGAATTTCGTTTGCGCCGAATTCTTGTTTTAAATCGGCATTTACGAAAAAACCTTCGTAAACGGCACTGCTTTTATCGCTCGGCGTAAAGTCGGGCTCTTTTACTTTTTTGTTCGCGTAATCGAATTCTTCTTTCCCTTTTAGCGCGGTACCCGTTAACTTTGCGGTTAAATCGTTTTCCGCTTGCTTAGATAAACCGCCGACAGGCTTTAACGAAAGTCCGCTTTGCGCGTTATCGTCCGATAAGCGGCTTAACGAAAGCGAATATCCGTCTTTCGAAATTTCTAAAAACGCTTCGTCGTCTTTCGGTTCGTTAAACAGTTTTATGCCGTAAACATTCGCGCCGTTTTTATAATAATCCCCGTTGTCGTCGCTATATTTTATGAGTGTGTTGTCTATTTCTTTGTATAGTCCCGTTTGCTTGTCTAAATAATGTATGGGTGTCGAATACTGGTTAGCTAAAATAGTGCCGTCGCTTAAATTGTATACCTTGCTCCTTTCACCGCGTAAGTTAACGGCTTCCGATACTATGTAAACTTCTTGGCTTTCTAAAGTTCCGTACAAAAATTCGTCTTTCGGTAATTCTACCGTTTCTTGCTTATCCGTTTCTTTCGCTTTTTGTATTTCCTTGGCAAAGACGTTCCTTATGCTTTCCGGCATACACATAAGCGAAAAAGTCAAGATAAGCATTGCCGCCGTAAGGCGCGTCAACAACCTCTTTCTTTTCTTTTTCATAATTACTCCTTGTCAATTTTTAATTTCAACTTCATACATTATCTTTCGTGCAAAATCTAATTGTTCATCGGGCTATACCTCTCTTTGATATTTTTTTGTAAGCGGCTTTTGCGTAGTTTTCGCTTTTTTTATACTACGTTTTTCGCCTTCTTGATGTCATTATAACATAGGTTTTTACCCTTGTCAATACCCTTTTTGAAAAAAAATTTAAAATTTTCGTTAAAAAAATTCGGCTGTCGTAAGCAAAAACTTACGACAGCCGCGGTTTTATTTGATTAAATTAGTTGTTTGTGTTTTCGATTTCTACCGTTTCGCCGTTTTCGACTTCTTCGGTTTTGCCTTTTTTAATTGAGCAAAGCAAGTTGATAAGTATACCTAAAATAAGCGCGCAAGCAACTTCGGTAATCGTAACGTCGCCGATATCAACTACCAATCCGCCTACACCTGCGATTAAAATGGCGGATACAACGAAAAGGTTTTTGTTTTCGCCGAGGTCAACGCCTTGAATCATCTTTAAGCCGGATACGGCGATGAATCCGTAAAGTGCCATGCAAACGCCGCCCATTACGCAAGACGGTATCGTCGCTAAAAAGGTTACGAAAGGAGCGACGAAACTGCATACGATGCAAAGTATAGCCGTTACGAAAATAGTAATGACGGAAGCGTTGCCGGTAATCGCTACGCACGCTACGCTTTCGCCGTAAGTCGTGTTGGGGCAACCGCCGAAAAACGCGCCCGCAATGCTTCCGACGCCGTCGCCTAAAAGGGTGCGGGACAAACCGGGTTCTTCTAAAAGGTCGCTTCCGATTATGGAAGAAAGGTTTTTATGGTCTGCAATATGTTCTGCGAATACAACGAACGCAACGGGTACGTACGCAACGGCAATAGTTCCGATGTAAGCGCCGATGTTAGCATTGCCGTAATCGCCGCTAAACGCTTTTATAAAGGTAAACGACGGAACCCATTCCATGTGAGCGAATTTACTAAAATCTATAACTTTAAGCCAAGCGGTATCGGTTACGTTACCGATAACGGTAAATATCGCCGCCAAAGCATAACCTGCCAAAATACCGATTATGAAAGGTATAAGTTTCATACCCTTCGTGCCGTAAACCGAACAGAGAACGACTACCGCCAAAGTAACCAAACCGCATAAAAGCGCGATGTAAGGAGACGCTACGGAAACGTCGTTGACAAGAACGCTGCCTTTAGTTAAATCGCCTACCGCGTTACCCGCTAAGGACAAACCGATGATTGCTACCGTGGGACCTACTACGACGGGAGGCATAATTTTGTTAATCCAATTTACGCCGGCAAACTTTACAACTAAAGCGATTACGACGTATACAAGACCGGCAAACACGGCGCCGATAATCAACCCTAAGTAACCGAGCGAAGCCGTCGCGGCACCGCCGAAAGCCGCAGCCATGCTGCCTAAAAAGGCAAAACTGCTTCCTAAAAATACAGGGCTTTTAAACTTGGTAAACAATAAATAAACCAAAGTACCCACGCCCGCACCGAAAAGCGCGGCGGACTGACTCATTCCGTTTCCCGTAATCGCGGGGACGGCTATAGTCGCTGCCAAAATTGCCAAAAGTTGTTGGAATGCGTAAAGTATGGTACGCACTACGGGGGGCTTGTCTTTTACTTGATAAGTAAGGCTCATAATTTTTATATCTCCTGTATAAAATTAATTATATTACCTCGGCAAAAGCCGTAAAGGTCGTTATTAAGCCGAAAAACTTACTACTGTTTTAATCGTTTTCGTAAAGTTTTACGCCCTCGTCGCCGTCTGTCGACGGGAAAAAGACTTTTATAACTTCGCTTTTAGTCGTCGGGACGTTTTTACCTACGAAATCGGCGCGTATGGGAAGTTCCCTATGTCCCCTATCGATTAAAACGGCAAGTTGAATGGTTTTAGGTCTTCCGATATTTAAAATCGCTTCCATTGCGGCGCGTGCGGTTCTGCCCGTATACAACACGTCGTCGCACAGAACGACGTTTTTATCGGTGATGTCGCAAGGGACTTCGCATCCCTTTAAGACGGGGGCGGGAGCAATCTTTTTAACGTCGTCACGATAAAAAGAAATATCTACCTTTCCGACGGGAATACAAGCGTTTTCGAAAGCGTTTACGTTTTCGGCGATTTTTCGGGCGAACGGAACGCCGCGCGTTACGATACCCAAAAGCACCAAATCGTTTACGCCCTTGTTTTTTTCGACGATTTCGTGCGAAATTCTTTTTGTTGCCCTTTCGACGGCAAGCCCGTCTAAAAGCAAGGTTTTTTCCTTCATATAAATTACCCTTTATATCAAATATCTTCCAAAAAAAATGCGTCCTGCAAAATGTGCAAGACGAAAACGCATATAATATGCCTAACATAAATATCGATGATAGTTACGTCGTCTTGCGAGCATCACGGTACTCGTTTAAAGAACGATTTTTGTCATTATAGCAAAGTAAAACAAATATGTCAACGCATTACGCCCCGAAAATCAAAAATTCTTTCAATATGAAAACGAAATTTATTTTTTAAAAAAAGTTTACGAAAACGGTGTGAAATCGTTTGCTTTATTCTTTTAAAAATTGTATTATTGAAATATGTTTTTTCAAACGGAACGTTATTTTACTTAAACGTTTTGTTCCTTAAAAACGGAGGCCGACTATGATTTTACTTTTTATTAAAACAAAGTTTACAATCAAAACCGCTTCGGCATGCTCGATAGGCTTTTAGCGCGCTTAAAAGGATACTGCCCTTTTACGGCGCGTTTTTTTGTTTTCTCGGCTTTAATTTGCAATCGCTTGAAAAAACATTTTTAGAAAAACAACGATTTTTGAAAATATAGATAAGGCGTGGTCGTTATAACTCGTTTGTATCGCGTTTAAGTTTGTACGCGCGATATACCTAAAACTTTTTTAAAGATATTACCTTGCGGGAAGATTTACTAAGGCTGCAAGTTAATATAAATTACTTCATGGAGGACTTTGAACATGAACGAAAAAGTTGCGGAAAACAAAAATAACGAAAATCCGCAAAAGAGAGGTTTCGGCGCTTGGTTAGACAGAACGTTTAAACTATCCGAAAACGGCACCAACGTAAGAACGGAAGTTTTTGCCGGGCTTACCACATTTTTTGCGATGTGCTACATCGTAATCGTTAACCCCAACCAAATCACAGGGTTTCAATCGTTACCCGCAGTTTGGAACGCCGTCTACGTCGGCGGACTTCTCGCAACCGTTATAGGTACGCTTTTAATGGCTTTCCTTGCCAAAAAACCTTTTGCACAGTCTGCGGGAATGGGACTTAACAGTTTCTTTTTTACATCTTTCGTATCTAAAGCATTCACCGAACAAGGCACGTTAGATCCCGCTAACGCCGAACTTTATTACGGTGCGGGGCTCGTAGCGATACTGATTTCAGGGCTTATCTTTATGCTTTTATCCTTTACGGGATTAAGAAAACATATCGCGTTAGCGCTTCCCGATTGTTTGAAAAAAGCAATCCCCGCCGGTATCGGCTTATTCATCGCCCTTTTAGGTTTTAAAAACAGTTATATCGTACAAGACAACCCTTACACTTTCGTTCAACTTGCAGACTGCACCAAATGGATCGTAAGAAACGATTACGGTGAAATCGCAGGCGGCGCGGCTCCCGTTTTGGCGGCTTTCTTAGGATTTATCGCCATTGCGGTATTTGCTAAACAAGATAAGGTTAAATTCCTTAAAAAGACGAGCGTAATAATGGGTATCGTGGTTTCTTCGGTACTTTACTATTTGTTTACTTGGACTACTCCTACTTGGAACGGTTTGGATATAGGTCAAACCTTTGCAGACTTCGGTAAATACGGTTTCTCCGCATTTAAAGGTGCAAGTTGGTCTACCCTTTTCGGCGGAACTTTCGGTAACGTTTTCGAAGTTATTATGATTATCATCAGCTTCTGCTTGGTCGATATGTTCGATACGTTGGGAACTTTATACGGAACTTGTTCGCAAGCCAATATGCTTGACGAAAACGGCAATCCCGAAAGACTTTCCGAATGTTTGATGTGCGACTCTATCGGTACCGTTGCGGGTGCTTGTTTAGGTACTTCCACCATCACCACTTTCGTAGAATCGGCAAGCGGCGTTGCCGAAGGCGGCAGAACGGGTTTAACGAGTTTGGTTACGGCACTCTGCTTCACCGTTTGCTTGTTCTTATCGCCTATCGCGAGCATTATACCCAGCGTTGCTACCGCTCCCGCTTTAATTTACGTAGGCGTACTTATGCTTAGAAGTTTCGCAGGCGTTGATATGAGCGATTTAAGAAGCGCGGTACCCGCATTTTTAGCGCTTATCATGATGCCCCTTACTTATTCGATTTCAAACGGTATCGGCATCGGGGCGATTGCGTACGTTCTTATCACCCTTTTAACCGGTAAATACACCAAAAAGGACATCGTAATCACTATAATCGCAGCGCTTTTCGTCGCAAGATTCGCACTTATCGTTATGTAAAATCAAAAAATCGAAGTTTCGGTAATTTTACTTTTAAGTTATCGTTGTTTCATTTCGATTTATGAATTTCATAAAAAAATCGCCTTGTAAATTTTTGCAAGACGATTTTTTATATAGCGGCGCAAAAAGTATTTATTAATTTTAGTTTACGCCTTTATACGGGCTTCGATATACAAATCGATATCGTTGACGATATATCTATGTCCCGTCGTATGCAATACTTCGTAAAAAGTATCGAGGTATTCAAACACTTTGTATTTTTCAAAAAGGTCTTGCGTCGCAATACCGGTCATACCTTTTTCCGCTTTGTACATTTCGAAGCAAAAGGCTTTGAATTGTAATGTTTTACTCATACTATACCTCCGGAAATTCCAATTTACCGTTCATTTCTCTGTCGAATAATTCTACAATCATTTCGGAACTATACTGCCAAACTTTAGTATCTTCTTTTTCGAGCGCTTTATAAACTTCCGATCTGTGAAACAACGCCGTTGCCTTATTTTCGTCTAATCGGTATTTACCCATTATCTTATCGATTATATCGGAAGTCATCATAGACATTAAAGCCGAAAACCTATCTTTATTCATTTATTTTTCCTCCGCCGCGATAAATTTTAGGTATTTTAAAGATTTTTCGGTATGGAACAATATTTGATTATAAAGTTTTTCGACTTTTAATCTTTTTAACGTTTCTTCCAAATCATAAACACCGATTTCGTAAAATCTGACAACTTCGTAAACACTGTCATCGGCAACGGGACCTATGACGATATCATATGATTTTTGACATTGTCCTTTGCGGTTTTCGGAAACAAAATTCAACCACTCCTTATCCGCTTTATCGAAGCGAATAACTTTTAATTCCGATTCCGCTTTTTCGATATCGAAATCATATGTCGAAATATATCCGATATTTGTTTCTTTTCTGTTTTTTTGTTTTTCGGTCCATTTTACGACTTGTTCTTCATTCATTGTGGTATAAAAACCGTAGCCGAAATCCAAATATCTGTCGCCGACTCGTATTTCGGGCTTTTCCACGGCGACAAGACTGCCATGATACACTTTCATACGATTGCCTCCATTTTTTTAATCTTTGCATGCTCTGTTTTTAATTCTTTGACAAGCCTTTCAACGACCTTTCGTCTTTCAAGTTGTTCCGAAACGCGAGCAACATCTTCTTTATTCGTGCCTATATATTTCGCGCACACCTTTTGACCGTCCCGATATTTCAAATAGTAATACGTGTTTGCTTTCGTAATTTTAGTCGTTATTTTTCCTCTTGGTAAAAGCGATAATTCGTTCTCGTATCTCGTTAACATATATTCGTTTCGCTTTCTTTCGTCTTCTAAAACAGAATATATTAACATCATATACATCACCTCAGCATTATTATACTCCACAATTGACATTTTAACAACTATTTTGTAGAGTATTTTTTAATTTCAGGAACTATTTTGTCCTTTTACTTTTTATATTACGCTTTAATATTGACATAAACCAAAAAAAAGCATAGCGCCGCTTGCCGAAACAAATTGCGTTATGCTTTTTATTCTTATAAAGTTTGAAGGGTTGTTAAGCGACAATCCCTCAGTCACTTCGTGACAACTCCCTTGCGGTCAAGGGCGCCGATAGTTGAGAGAAAAATCGAGCGACAACCCTTCTGCCTCTATGCGTCACCTTCCCTTGCACAGGGACGACATTCAATGATTTGGAAAATATCAAATGACTATCCCTCAGTCACTTCGTGACAGCTCCCTTGCAGTCAAGGGAGCCGATAGTTGAGAGAAAAGTCGCGTGACAAGATTAGAATAAATTAGTCGAGTTGAGGACCTGCTTTAACTAAAGCCTTGCCTGCTTCGTTACCTTCGTATTTAGCGAAGTTCTTGATGAATCTTCCCGCTAAATCTTCAGCTTTAACGGTCCAGTCTTTAGCCGCTTTGTAAGTATCCCTCGGATCCAAAATACCGCTGTCTACGCCGGGAAGTTCGGTAGGTACGGTAAAGTTGAAGTAAGGAATGGTCTTTGTAGGCGCTTCGTTGATAGCACCGGACAAAATAGCGTCGATGATACCGCGGGTATCCTTAATGGAAATACGTTTGCCCGTTCCGTTCCAACCGGTGTTGACAAGGTATGCCTTAGCACCGCTCTTTTCCATCTTTTTAACGAGTTCTTGAGCGTATTTTGTGGGGTGGAGTTCCAAGAACGCTTGACCGAAGCAAGCCGAGAAGGTCGGGGTGGGTTCGGTGATTCCGCGTTCGGTACCGGCAAGTTTAGCCGTGAAACCGCTTAAGAAATAATATTGAGTTTGTTCAGGCGTTAAAACGCTTACAGGGGGCAATACGCCGAAAGCGTCTGCCGATAAGAAGATAACGCTTTTAGCGTCGGGAGCGGCGCTTATAGGACGAACGATGTTGTTGATATGGTTAATAGGATAACTTACACGAGTGTTTTCGGTAACAGACTTATCCGCGAAATCGATCTTGCCGTTTTCGTCCAAAGTAACGTTTTCTAAAAGGGCGTTACGCTTAATTGCGTTGTAGATGTCGGGTTCGCTGTCTTTATCGAGGTTGATAACTTTAGCGTAGCAACCGCCTTCGAAGTTGAATACGCCGTTATCGTCCCAGCCGTGTTCGTCGTCGCCGATTAAAAGGCGCTTAGGATCGGTGGACAAAGTGGTTTTACCCGTACCGGACAAACCGAAGAAAA
>CAYNYV010000050.1:7636-11023 GCA_964401515.1 uncultured Christensenella sp. | reverse complement strand
CTTATTCTTCTAACTACAATGATTTAGGACAAGTGACGTCGGAATATAACGGTTCAGCGTTTACGTCAAATTATACTTACGATTCGATGGGCAGGGTAAGCGCGTATACGCTTAAAAACGGTTCGCAAAACGTCGTTTCAAATACTTATTCGTATAAGCCGAACGCGACTTCGGGTGCGCTGTATACTACGACGTACGTAAGAGTTTTGGATAACGAATATTTCGATTACGGAGAAAGTTACGAGTACGACTCGCTCGGTCGCGTTACGGGGATTTCCGAAAACGCATCAAGCGAAACTAGTATAAACTACGACGGTCAAAACAGGCTTAGTTCGGTTGAAATAGGCGGTTATACCGGCACATGGTATGCGTATTACTATGACAATAACAATAATCTTACGGAAATACGCAAAAGAGATCCAAACGGTCCGCCCGTCGCGCAAACGTACGTTAGTTACGAGTACAACACAAAGAACCAGCTAACTTCGTACACAAAGGACGGTACTACAAAATACTATGCTTACGATAATTTAGGCAACCCGACAAAATACGGGGTATCGAGTACTTCCGCTTCGGACAATTTTATTTGGAAGCAGGGGACAAATTTGTCTTCGGGCACGTACAACGGCAATACCTTTTCGTATAAGTATGACTGTAACGGAATACGTTACGAAAAAACCGTAAACGGTATTACCACAAGGATGTATTTGGAAGGTTCGACCGTCATCGCCGAGGAAGTTTTAAACCAAAGCGGAACGGTAGAACACACTAAGTATTACATCCACGACCAAACGGGTATTGCCGGTATGGTTTACGACGGAACGACTTATTATTTCGTTAAAAACATATTCGGCGATGTTGTTGCGATATGTAACGGCTACGGCTCGATAGTGGAAAGTTACGAATACGACTTTTGGGGCAATATAACGTCGGACGGAACAAGCGGAATAGGCAAAGAAAATCCTTTTAGATATCGTGGTTATTACTACGATAACGAAACGGGCTTTTATTACTTACAAACACGCTATTACGATCCCGAAATCTGTCGTTTTATCTCCGCGGATAATTTGGAACTTATCTCCGTCCTATCTCAATCCCCGGGGTTATTAAACCTTTACGTCTACTGCAACAACAACCCCGTGATGAACACCGACGAAACGGGTGAGTTTTCGTGGACGACTTTTCTTATTGGTGTAGGCATAAGAGCTTTAATTGGTGCAGCGGTTGCGGGAATATCATATGCTGTCAATCAAACAATATCCTATGCGATAACTGGCGAGAGTAATTGGTCGTGGACTTCATTTGCTGCGAATATTTTAGGTGGCGCCATTGGTGGAGCTATATCAAATATTGCAGCTGCAAGTGAATTTTTGATACCATTTATTAGTGGTTTTAGTAGCAATTTATTAGCGATGACATTGGAAAATATATGGGGCGATAAGGGGTATAGCGCTTTACAAATTATAACAACCTCATTTATATCTGGTCTGATTTCTGTTGGTGCCGGTAAGTTGTTTAACGCGATATACCTATTAAAGGGCTAAATAGTGGCAGAGGAAGTTATGGCGCAGTTAGTAAGCAAATTGCTACAAAATTTTTCAACGGCACTATAAGACGTATCACTATGAAAACTTTTTATAAAATATTTGTTTATGATTTAACAGCATCTTCGGTTGGTATATTACTTAGTACAACGCTCGATGTTTTTTATCGAATAGTCGGTTAAGGTGCAAAAATGAGAAAAAAAATTATTTTCCCCACAAATATTGTTTCACATATATTTGCATTTATTTTCTTTGCGATTGATATTGTGTCTCTTTACATTTTTATTGTTGAAGTTCTGCTTTATATAGAATATTACATTGAATTGATTTTTTCAAATAACATTAACATTGGCATGAAGATTAAATTATGTATCGTGCCTTTGGTTTTGGTTGTAGGAATAATAATGCTTACAGAAGTTGTTATAGATTTTGAACGACCTGTTTTTATACTGGATGCAAATAAAATATTCACTATTGGAGATGTTTGTATTAGCCGTAAAAAGAAATTTCAATACTATACCGAAGTTGAATACAAAAATATTGTTTCATTTGATATCGTTTGGAGTAGTTGTAACTCCAAAGGTGAAACAATTAATACTATTTACTCGGCTGGAAAGACTTCCCCCTTTTTAGCAATTGTTGATGTAAACGCGAAACAATATAATTTTTCTATTAAGGGAATGTCGAAAAAAGGTATGCGAAAATTTTTAATTGAATTAAAAAATCGAATTGCTCTCTCCGGAAAAAATATTAATATAAATATTGAAGAAATCTTAAAAAAATTTCCGACAATACTTATATAACGGTTACAGAATATACGTCAATATAATGACTATAGGCTCATTTGGAAGTCGCTTTGTGAACTTCTTGCTTAGCGACTTCCCGCACTTTTTTTGAAAAATATATATGATAAATTATGAATGAAATTAATTCAAATTATGTAATTTTGTATTATTTGTATGTTATAGCGTAACCGCTATTTACGAACAAGGCAACAGTTTAAAATAGATAAAAAATTAAATTATGGAAAGCAAAAACAACACGAAAATCAAATTAGTAAAACTATTGGAAATATTGCGGCGCGATACAGATGAAGACAACCCTTTAACTACGCCGGAACTTATCGAAAAACTTGCTTCGGAAGGGGTGTCGTGCGATAGGCGGACTTTATACGCCGATATAAAAACGCTTAACGACAGCGGGTTTGAGGTTTTTAGCATTTCTTCGCCCGGTAAGCCTACGGGATATTATATCGAAGACAGAAGTTTTGATTTACCCGAACTTCGCATAATGATGGACGCGGTAACGGCGGCAAGTTTTATAACCGATAAAAAAACGACCGTACTTTTAGATAAAATTGCCGACCTTGCGGGCAGTCACCGTGCGGAACTTCTTATAAACAACCAGATAGAGTACAATACGACGAAACATTCCAACGAGGTTATTTTTTACAACATCGACGAAATCGAAAGGGCTATAACGCGAGGTAAAAAAGTCGCGTTTTCGTATTACGATTACGACGAAAATCTCGAGCGCGTTTTTAGAAAAGACGGTAAAAAGTATTACGTCAATCCTATTTCGATGGTGTATACGATGGATAACTATTATCTTGTATGTTACGACGATTTTCATCCGTCGATAAACCATTATCGGATTGACAGAATGACAGACGTTTTTGTTACGCGCCACGACATTTTAAAGACCGATTTTAGCGAAAGTTTTAATTTAAAAAAACATCACAAACAAGTCTTCGGAATGTTTACCGGTAGAGAAGAAACCGTTACGATTGAGTTCGATAACGGGCTTATAGACGCAGTTGTAGATAAATTCGGCGAAAAAATCA
>CAYNYV010000050.1:0-7536 GCA_964401515.1 uncultured Christensenella sp. | reverse complement strand
GAGTTCGATAACGGGCTTATAGACGCAGTTGTAGATAAATTCGGCGAAAAAATCACACTCAAAAAATTAGGCGATAAAGTATCGCTTACCGAAACCGTTCAGATAAGCACGCAGTTTTTTTCGTGGGTATGCGGGTTTGGGGCAAAGATGAAAGTCGTCGCGCCCGAAGCGCTTAAAAAAGAAGTTAAAGATTACGTCGAAACTTTGAAAAATCTTTACGAGGAATAATTTAAACATCCCTATATTTACGTAAATTATATAATAATGAAAACGGCTTTTTAAAAGTCGTTTTTTATTTTTGGAAAAAAATCTGTTTTCGGTATAAGTACAAAAATAAATGGCAATAATTTATACCGTCATTAAAAAGGCGGTTTTTTAGTTTCCGCATAGAAAAGGAGATTTGAAATGAAAAAAATATGCATAAGTTTGGCACTTATTCTCATAATAGTTGTGTCGGCGATATTACTTAACGGAAGCGCCGAAAAAACCGAGTATTTAAGAATACACATACGCGCAGATTCCAACGAAAAAGCCGACCAAGATATTAAATATCTTGTGAAAGATTTAGTGGTGGAATATCTTACGCCGATTATCGAAAACGCAAAATCCAAACAAGAAGCGATTGAAAAAATCGAGGATTCTAAAAGTGTCGTTAACGGGCTTATAGACCGCTTTTTAAATGAAAACGGGTTTAGTTATAGGGCAAAAATCTCTATTAAACAAGAGGAGTTCCCTACGCGTGTATATAATGACCTTACGCTTGAAGCCGGTGTTTACGACGCTGTAATAATCGAACTCGGGAGCGGCAAAGGAGATAATTGGTGGTGCGTTGTGTATCCTCCGCTTTGTTTTACCGAAGGGGAGGTAGAATATCGCTCGGTAATAGCCGATTTTTTCAAAAGATTAAAACAAGGAGGATAAATGAAAAAAAGGTTTACGATAATTGCTATTGTCCTATGCTTGACGACGTTGTCAATCGGCGTTGTCGGAAGCGTCGCGCTTAGCAAAGAAAGTCACGAAACTTACGTCGCCGTAGCCGTTTTAAAGCAAGGCAGTCGCGGCGAACTTGTAAAAAAAGTGCAAACAAAATTGAAACGTTGGGGGTACTATAACGGTTCCGTCGACGGGATTTACGGCAAACAGACTAAAGCCGCGGTCGTTTATTTTCAGAAAAAGAACGGCTTAACCGCGGACGGTATTGTCGGCAAGAAAACGCTTGCCGCACTCGGAATTTCGGAAAGCGCGCTCGGCGAAAGCAGTTCGTCTTCATCTTCAGGGGGCGTGGGCAAATATTCGAGCGCGGACGTTACGCTGCTTGCAAGGGTTGTTTACGGTGAGGCTCGAGGTGAAAGTTACACCGGAAAGGTTGCCGTTGCGGCGGTAGTTTTAAACAGAATTAAAAGTTCGTCTTTCCCGAACACCGTGTCTGCGGTTGTATATCAACCATATGCATTTACGGCTGTAATGGACGGGCAGATCAATTACACGCCCGACAGCACTGCTTACCAAGCGGCAAAGGACGCCATTAACGGATGGGATCCCACCGGCGGTGCGCTATACTATTATAATCCGAAGACCGCAACGAGCGCTTGGATATATTCGCGCAAAGTTACGACGACAATCGGTAATCACGTCTTTGCTATATAAGGAGTAATTATGGAAGAAAAGAAGAATAACGCTATCGAAAAAGTAGAAAATTTAACCGATGATAACAAGGCGAAGCATACTAAAAAGTCCGCCTATAAGACCGAAAACGACAAAGATGAAATTTTAAAAACAAAAAACGATAAAGATTTGAAAAAGAAAGACAAGACGTTACGTAAAAAAGCCGACGAAACCGCGATGGAAAAAAAGCGCACGGTTTTAGCCGAAAAAAAGCATGAAGAAAAAGAAAGAAAAAAGGCTTTAAAAGCAAAAAGAAAGGCAGAAAAGGAAAAGGCTAAAAAGGCTAAAAAGGCTGTCTTGAAAAAGAAAAAAGAAGAATACAAAGCGGAAAAGTTAAGGCGAAAAGAAGAACGGCTTGCGCGCAGAGATATGTTAAAGCACGAAAGCAAGGAAGAACGTGAAAAACGTTTGGCTGCCGAAAAACAAGCAAGGCTTAATCAAAAAGCACAAGTGCGACAAGAAAGAATGAAACTAAAAGAAGAAAAAGCTTCTTTAAAAAGGCAGAAACTCGCCGACAAACGCGCGCTTAAAGAGCAAAAGCGTCAACTTAAAATGCAAAACAAACGCGAAAAACGCAGTCGCGGTTTGGGCGGGTGGCTTGCTGCGGTAATAGCGCTCGGTTCGTCCACGCTTATTTTGGCAACGCTTTTTACTTTAAGCATGCTTAATATGTTCGATACCGTTCCTATGTCGGGTGACAATACGGTAGCGGAAAGTTATTACAGTTTAATAGATTACGTTGACAATATGAACGTAACCATGTCTAAACTTATGGTTTCAAACGATTCGGCACAACAGCAAAGGCTTTTAGTCGATCTTTCCACGCAAGCCAACTTAGCCGCCGAAGATATTTCGAGAATCCCTTTAAAAGACGAGTCTAAATATTACACGACGAAGTATATAAACCAAGTCGCAGATTACTCAAAATACCTTAATAACAGGCTTATAGACGGAGATTTGTTGTCAGATAAGGATAGGGAAAACCTAAATTCGTTATACGATATCAACGGCGTTTTAAAAGAAGAGTTATCCAAACTTAATATGGAAATGGGTTCGGAATTCGATTTTAAAACAATCTTTAACGAAAACGACGATAATGTTTTTTTGGATAAATTCAACGAACTCGAAAAACGAGCCGTCGATTATCCTAAACTTATTTACGACGGACCGTTTTCTGACGCTTTAGACAAAAAGGAAGATAAGGACGGAGAAAAAATAACGCCGGTAGAGGCTCAAGAAAAGTTTGAAGCTACTTTTTCTAAGTTCGATATTAAAAACGTAGAAATCACGGGTGAAACGCGTGGCAAAATCGACTGTTACGCCATAAAAGCCGACACTAAGGACGGGGAAATTTACGCCACCGTATCGCAAAAAGACGGTAACCTTGTAATGTTTAACAATTATAAGGACTGTTCGGCGAAAAATTACGGTTTAGAAGAATGTATTGCCAAAGGCGCAGAGTTTTTGAAAGAAATCGGCTTAGACGATATGGTTGCCGTTTGGGCAACCGAAAACGGTGCGACCGCTTATATCAATTATTGTTACAATCAAGGCGGCGTAATAATTTACAACGATATGATAAAAGTTACCGTGTGTAAGGAAAGGGGGATAGTTTCCGCGTTCGATGCGAGCGCGTATAATCTTAATCATAAAAAACGTTCGTTTAACGATCCTAAAATTACCCAAAAACAAGCGATAACGGGCTTATCGACCGACTTATCCGTTTTAGCAACTCGCCTTTGCTTTATTCCGCACGGCGAAAATAAAGAAGTCTTGGCATATGAAGTTTTCGGTAGACGAAATAATTCGACTTATTACGTTTACGTTGACGCGGCAACGGGGCGTGAAGTTCAAATTTTTTGCGTGGTCGAAACTTTAGAAGGCGATTTGTTAATGTAACGCCTAATCTGAGGACGTTTTGTATAAGATTATAACGATTACGGCAATGAAAACCGTTTTATGTGTTTTTTAACTTGTCGTAAAACAATAAAAAATTACCGACGGGCTTAACTGCCTTGTCGGTAATTTTTTATATATAAAAGCCCGTTAATCGGCTTATAGGCTTGTTTTTTGTGAAAAGTTGTCGCGATTTTTTAAATTTGTCGCCTATTTTTTTGCTTTATCTTTTTATTCGATTTGTTCTACAGAAGTTTGAAAAGTTTCGTTATCGGTACTTTCGGTCGGGTTTTTACTTTTTAAAAACTTCAACATAAAGGGTATCGAGATAATTCCGGATAAAATGTCGCTAATGCCTTGCACACATAAAATTCCGTAAATACCAAACAGCAAGGAAGATATCGTCAAAACGGGAATAAAAACGAGACCGCTTCTTAAAAGAGCCAAAAACGACGCGGTTTTTGCTTGCCTTATGCTTTGGAACAGCATATTTGCCGCAGTTGAAGACGGTAAAAAGAGTAGACCTATCGAAGCGACTCTTAGCGCGATCGAGCCGAGTTTTATGACTTCGTCACTCTTTTGGAAAACGTAAATTATTTGCTGCGCAAAAATTATTCCTAATATTGCGATTAATCCTACGAACGCCGTCGCAAAGAACCAAGTAAACTTAAGCCCGCTTTTTACGCGGTCGTATTTTTTAGCGCTATAGTTAAATGACGCGACCGGTTGAAAACCTTGACCTATGCCGATACCGACCGCCAATACGAACGACGAATATCTGTTCACGATGCTTACCGCCGCAATCGCCGCGTCGCCGAAAGGCTTTGTAAAATTGTTAAGCAATCCGTTGGAAATCGACGAAAGACCTTGACGTATCAGCGACGGCAAACCGCCTTTTACGATATTTAAAAATACGCCTTTTTTAAGCGTCACCGCGCTTGGTTTTAGCGAGCCTTGCGCCTTTTTTATATACAAAATCAGTAAGATAATGAAACTTACGACTTGCGAAGCCGCCGTTGCGAGCCCTGCACCGTAAACGCCCATTCCGCAACGTATTACGAGTATATAGTCGCCTAAAATGTTTAAAACGCCGCCAAATGTAAGACCTATCATCGAAAACAGTGCGATGCCTTCGTATCTGAGATTGTTGTTAAGTATTAACGAACAAATCATAAACGGACAGGAAATAAGTACCCAAAATCCGTAGTCTTCGGCGTAGGGAAGAATCGTTTCGGTGCTTCCCAAAAGCCTCATAAAGGGCGTTAGAAAAATCAAACCGAAAACCGCAAGCACAATGCCGATGAAAAATCCCGTAAAAAACGCCGTCGATACGTAGATCGTCGCCGTTTTTGCGTCTTTTTCGGCAAGGGCTTTCGAACAGTATGTCCCCGAACCGTGACCGAGCATAAACGCGATTGCTTGTATGATTGCTTGCAAAGTAAATAAAATGCCCGTCGCCGCTTGCTGACTTTCTCCGAGCCCGCCTACGAAATAGGTGTCCGCTAAGTTATAGATGTTCGTTATAAGCATCGATATCGTCGTCGGAAGCCCGAGTTTCAATATGAGTTTATGTACGGGCGTTTCCGTCATTTTTTTGTAATAACCGTCAATCGTTGTCATAAATCGTTCGTTTCTTTTTTAATAATTGTTGTCTTCTTGTTAAAATGTTCGATAACCGACCTATAGCTTTGTTTTTATTGCTTTTTTGTCAAAAAATGCTCGGTCGGGTTAACGGTGAATTCACTGCATAGTTTGTCGCAACCGTTATTGTTCCGAGTTTATCGACACGCCGTGATTCATTATAGCAGAAAAGAAATATTATATCAATCGCTTTTGTAAACTATGTGATGTCGATTTGCAAACTTTTGAGCAAATCGGGGCTGCTTAAGGCAGTCCCTTTCCCTTAAAAAACGAAAACGCCGTAACACTATATTAACTTTATTCCGTATTTTCGATATAATCTTCGGTCGGTAAATGCTGAAATATGCTTTTATATTGTCGTAAAAAGGTAGTATAGCTGTCAAATCCGCACATGACGGCAACTTTCGTCGATGAATTTCCCGATTGCAGAAGAGATTGCGCACACGTCATTTTTTTTGTTTTTACGTAATGGGAATAGCAAATATTAAAATGCTTTTTAAAGGAATAATTGATCCAGGTCGGCGTGACGTAAAATAATTTTGCAACCGTTTTTTGCGAGAGTTTTTTGTCAAGATTATGATCGATATATTCGATAATTTTAGATAAGAGCGGATCGGAAACTGACGAAGCCTCCGTTTCGGGAGATAGTAACGAGAGTTCCGTTAAACTTAATTCGACAAGGTTTTTCACCGACCGAATAAAAAGTTCATTGTTTAATTGTGCGAAAGAGCGGGTAAATTCGCCTACGATGCTCTTAAAAAAAAGATGATTTTTTACCGAGTAATGCGTATGTAACGTATTTAAAAGCGGTCGCACGTTTTTATTGATATCGGTAGACTTGAAGTTGAAAATAATCCTTTCGTACGGCTCGTGATTGACGAGGTGCGGACAATGAAATACCGTCGGCGGAATGAGTAACAGGTCAAACGGCTTTAAAGAATACGTCGTATTGCCGACGACGTATTCTACGTTGCCGTTGACGAGTAAATACAATTCGTACGTGGTATGGCAATGCGAATCGCAAACGAACATATCTCCGTTTTCGTTATAACTATGGGCAAATTGAAAACTTTTTACCTTTAAATTTATCATATCGTCATTATATCGTAGACGGGATAAAAATGCAAGTGCAAAACTTAAAAAAAATAAAATTACTATGATTTTGCAACGTATTTTGCTTTTTTGATATTGCATTTTATTTTCACCTACGCAACGATATATGATAAAATAGAAACGCAGACAGATATAATAAAGCTACTTTGCAGGTATTTTTGAAAACGAGGGAGGCAACAAGATGCAAAAAATAAGATTCGGTATCGTAGGTGTAGGAAATCAAGGCAGTTATTATGCCAATATTTTTAAAGGATGTTACGACGATAAAAAAATCGAAAACGGAGTGTTGACGGCACTTTGCGATAATGACGAAACTAAATTGAAAAATGCACGCGAAAATTATGCGTCGATGCAAGTTTCGTTCTTTAGTGATTATAAAGAAATGTTAAGTAGCGGTCTTGTCGACGTTGTTTTGGTAGAAGTACCGCATTATCAACATCCCGAGATAGTGACTGAATGTTTGCAGCGCGGTATCAACGTAATTTGCGACAAGCCGGCCGGCGTTTATACGAAACAAGTGCGTGAAATGAACGAGATCGCAAAAAAATCCGCGGCAAAATTCGGCATGATGTTTAACCAAAGAACCAATTGCGTATATCGAAAAATGCGTGAACTACTGGCAAACGGCGAGATCGGTGAAATTCAAAGAGTGAATTGGGTTATTACCGATTGGTTTAGAACGCAAAATTATTACGATAGCGGCAGTTGGCGTGCGACGTGGGAAGGCGAAGGCGGCGGCGTTTTGATCAATCAATGCCCTCATCAAATCGATCTCGTACAATGGATCGTAGGAGAAATGCCCGTATCGGTACGCGGTTTTTGCAAGTACGGCAGGTGGCACGACATAGAGGTCGAAGACGAAGTTACCGCCTTTTTCGAATATAAAAACGGGGCGACGGGAACCTTTATCACGACGACGGGCGAAGCGCCGGGGACAAATCGCTTGGAAATATCGGGCACGAAAGGCAAACTCGTTTGCGAAGCCGAAAAAATGTATTTCTATCGAAACGAACAAGACAGCCAAGCTTTTTCAAAAACGGAGCCGAACGGTTTTACAAAACCTAAAACGGAAAAAATCGAGGTGGAAACGGACGGAAAGAACCCTCAACACGTCGGTATTATCAACAATTTCGCCAATGCTTTGTTAGGAATTGAAAAACAATTCGTGGAGGGGACTGACGGCATCAACGGCGTGGAACTTATGAACGCAATCGAGTTGTC
>CAYNYV010000049.1:0-11139 GCA_964401515.1 uncultured Christensenella sp. | reverse complement strand
ACGTCAACGACGGTAAGTTTATCGCCATCGACTTTAAACTTTATATCATAGTTACCGTACGTCATACCGTATATTCTTTCGGGATCGTTTTGATATCCGGGGCGAGGATCTTGATATAGTAAATCGTTAACGATTTTTCTGAAATCTTCATCAATCCTTTCAAGCAAAAAAGGCGGAAAATCGACATATAGGCAGACTTTTGAAGTAATTTCGGTATATCCGCCGACAGCGTCGGGCACGCTTTCGACAAAAGGAAGATAGGGTTTAATATCTAATACGGGAGTGCCGTCTATAAGATCCGCGCCGCTTATTTCGAGCGTTAAATCACCGTTGGAATTTTCTATTACGCCGTCGAGTTTCACAAGGGATAGCCCTATCGGATTCGGTCTAAACGGAGAACGTGAAGCAAACACGCCTACACGCGTATTTCCGCCCAACTTAGGCGGACGAACCGTTGCGGAGTATTCCTTTTGTTCCGTTTTATCGAAGTACCAAATAAGCCACAAATGGGAAAAACCTTCGATGCCGCGCAAAGCGTCCTTATTACGGTACTGCTTTTCAAAAACGACATAAGCCTTAGCATCTTTTACTATTCCGCTTTGGCGCGGAACGCCGAATTTAGACGGGAAATCCGATTTTACTTTGGCAATTATCTTTGGCGTGAACATCTTAAAATCTCCTTGCACAAAAAGTATATCATTTGCATTAGTGTTTGTCAATAAAATAGTTTATTATGACATCAAGTATTTTATATTTTTAGCGAAAAAACGCCGATAAGTCAGGCTATAAGCCCGTTATCGACGTTTTTTTAATTTCATATCAAACTATTTCTTGAAGATATTCTTCTTTTTTAGGGCTTAAGCCGAGTTCAGTATCCAAATCGAAACTGTCCACGTTTTCAAACGCGGCGAGTTTACAAATGGAAATTTCGTAAGCGGTAAGCGTTTTTACTTCGTTTTCGCTAACCTTTTTTTGATATTCCCTGCTTTGTATTCTTCCGGAAATGCAAACCTTTTCGCCGACGGGAAGATTTTTAACGAATCTTGCGTTTCTACCCCAAGCAATGCAAGGCAAATAGTCGGATTTATTGTAGGCACGATTTACGGCGATTAAAAGGTCGGCGATTTCGCGGTTAAACGGAGTAGTACGATAAGTAGGCTCCTTACAAATATACCCCGACAAAACGATGCTGTTAGGATTTTTCATATCTTCGAAATCAACGACTTCACGCACGAAAACGGTAAGCAAAAGTTTACTTTTTCCGTCGACCATCTTATTGTAACTGCGGAACTGCCCGAGTATCGACACCGTTTTACCGACGTCGAAATTCCCCGATTCCATCAGTCTTTCCGAAACGGTAACGGGCAGAACGTCCACCTGTCCGGACAGCCTTTTTACTGCCAAATCGGTTTCATAAAAGCCTTCCCCGTAGACTTCGTGCGAAAAGCGTTTTTCACTAACGACTTCGCCTCTTAGAAACACTTTGTTTGATTGTTTTTCATTGTTCATATAAGTTTACTCCTAAAGTTTTTATAGTGTTTTAATTTAGTATTTTTTAATTCAGTCGTTGTTCACCGTTCGCGTCGATAACATAGTTATCTTTGTAAATAATTTGCGAGATCGGCACGAACTCGTATCCGTTTGCCGTAAGCGCAGAAAAAATCATCGGCAAAGCCTCGTACGTATGAAGCCCGTTGTTGTGGCAAAGTATTATCGAACCGCTTTTTACGCGTTTTAAAACTCTTTCGGCAATTTCATTTGCCGATAAATCTTTCCAATCGAGGCTATCAACGTCCCATTGTATAGTGTAAAGCCCTAACTCGTCTGCGGTATTAATCAAAAGGTTGTTATACTCGCCGTAAGGCGGTCTAAACAGTTCTACTTTTGCATCGGTAATATCTTCAATCGCCTCTTTAGACCGATTAAGTTCGTTTTTTATTGCGTCGTAAGAAAGTTTCGACATATGGGAATGGCTTGCGCTGTGGGTTCCGAACTCATGCCCCGCATCCACTATTTTCTTTACGTAATCGGGGTATTTATCAACCCAAAATTTGACGGCGAAAAAGGTGCATTTTACGTTAAACTTTTCCGTTGCAGCCAAAATTTTGTCGGTGTAATCGACGCCCCATGCGCAGTCGAAAGAAATCGCAATCTTTTTATCGTCGCGCAATACGCGGTAGATAGGGACTTTTCTAAACGACTTTCCCACCCCGACGGTATAAACGCCGCCGCTGTTTAAAAACGAACACAGCGCTACTACGAAAATCGAAAGAACTATCGCCGTTATCCTTAAGAAAAGCCCTTTTTTATCCTTATGTGAATTACTCGTGAATTCTGTAAACATAATAGCACATTACCTTTATAATTTTTTGATTATTTTTGCCCAATTGTGTGAATTTTTGTCGAATTTCAAATTTGTTTATTAATAATCGCACGATTTTATATTTTGACGTCTGCTACCCTTGCACGTCACGCTCCGTCGGTTCGCCACGGCAATGCTTATTCTGGATAGTCGGCATTGCTATTACTAACGGAATTACCCGTTACGTAAGGAAAAATTTAAAGATTACTATAATAATTTATGACGCGTTACGTTAAGTCTATGACTTTCTCAGAAAAAAATAACGTCTTCTAAAAAAACAAAACGTCGTCTAAATATTAAACAAAAACTTTGTCATAAAAGGTGCTATTTCGACATATTGTTTACAAAGGACGTGTTAAAATGCACTCGGACATTTCAGAAAGAATTATAGAAGAAGCCGTTTATATGCTAAAAACAAACGGAACGGTAAGACAAACCGCCGAAAAGTTCAATCTTTCCAAGTCGACGATTCACAAAGATTTATCGGTAAAATTGTACTACATAGACCGGAAATTATATATTAAAATACGCAAACTTTTATCATACAACCTTTCTAAAAGACATATTCGCGGCGGAATCGCTACGAAAAACAAATATTTAAACTTAAAGCGGCTTAAAAATCAATAAAACAATAAGACGCGACTAAATAGGCGCGCAAAAAAAGAACGGGCATAAATCCCGTTCTTTTTAAGTAAGTCATAAATTGTTAACTTAGATAACTTCTTTAACCTTAGCCGCTTTACCGGTTCTTCCGCGAAGGTAGTAGAGTTTAGCACGTCTAACCTTACCTTTACGAACAACGTCGATATGGTCGATCTTGGGGCTGTGGATGGGGAAAGTTCTTTCAACGCCGATGCCGAAAGACAAACGTCTTACGGTAAAGGTTTCGCTAATGCCGCCGTGACGTTTAGCGATAACTATTCCTTCAAAAGCCTGTAATCTTTCTCTTGTTCCTTCGACAACTTTTACGTATACCCTTACAGTATCACCGACGTTGTACTGAGGAATCTCAGGTTTCAGATTCTCTTTGTTAATCTGTTCGATTATGCCTTCCATAGTTGGTAACCTCCTAAAACATAATATCACCGAGTGTTCATTGCCTGAATACAAGAGGACCACCGGACCAGCAATAAGTTTACCATATTAGTAACTTTGTTGCAAGCAAATTTAACCCGTTTTTTAAATATTTTTATAAAAAACAAGGTTTTACGATTTTTTTAAGCCTCGCCTTTAGAAAGTAAAAGAAGGATTAGTCGTTGTGGCAATCGTCGTGGTGATGGCAACAATCGCAATCATCGTCGTCACAGCAACCTTCTTCTTCCATCATGGCGCAATATTCCTCGTAAACGGCGTCCAAAAGGTCATCGTCTTCAACGGGAACGAGTTCTTCATCCCCCGCTTCGCCCTTGATTTCGTAAATGATAAGTTCGTCGGGATTAATGCCTTCGATTTCTTCCGCGGGAATAAAGAAAGCAAAAAATCTGTTTTCGTATTCTATCGTATCGAGGTGATAGAATTTCATTACTCTGCCTTGTTCGTCGGAAAATTCAACGATTTCGGAATCTTCGCAATCGCAGTCACATTCTTGTTCAAATAATTCTTTTTCGTCAGTCATGGTTATTCTCCTGATTTTTTAATTTATTCATATAATCCTCCAAAATATAGGAGGCCGCAATGCTATCTACAAAGTTTTTTCTATCTTCGCGCCGAACGTCAGCCATAATGAGATCGCGCGTCGCGAGTTTAGTCGTAAACCTTTCGTCATTGGTAACGATTTCTATATCGGTTGTCTTTTTAAGTTCTTCGATAAAAGAAGCGGTTATATCGGTTTGCGCCGATTTGCTTCCGTCGAAATTAACGGGCAAACCGCAAACGATGCGCGTCGCACCGACCTCTTTAGCAAGATTAACAAGGTTTTCGATATCCTTTTGGAAGTTCTTACGCCAATAAGTTTTTTGGGGAAGCGCCATAGACATAAAAGGATCCGACGTCGCAACGCCTATGCGTTTATCGCCTATATCGAAACAAATAAGCTTCATACACTATACCCCTGGCTAAACGTTTGATTATAACTAAGGTCGGCGGCAAGGCTTACTTATCAAAAAGCCCGAACCGACGCGTATAGTATATCAAATAAGTCAAAACTTATCAAGCGTTTTACTTTGATTATTAGATTTTTATCAAAAATCGACCGAAATAACGACCGCTTAGGCATAATTTCGACAAAATTACCCAAACTTTTATTAAAGGCTTTAAGCCTATATAAGGAGGTTTTTATGATGAAGGAATTCTGTTTCGGACTTGCTTTAGGCACCGTTTTAGGGGTGCTTGCGGTAAATTCTTCCGACAAACTGCAAAAGTTTACGAAAGCCGCCGCAAAAGAAGCCGAAAAGAAAGTTAACGAAATCAAAAAGCAAATACAAGAAAACTCATCCGAAAAAGAATAATAACACATACAACCGAAGAAGAACACATACGAAAAGTCCGTCTTTTAGTCGATAATCGGCTTATAGGCGGACTTTTTTGTATGCAGGAATATCAGACTTCTTATCCCTTTCGGCACTACGTGCCACTTCCCCTTAAATCAATAAGGGGCAGCTTGCAAGGATTAGTCAATATATGACTGTCATTTCGGCGCTATGCGCCACTTCTCTTTACACAAGTGCTGCCCTTTTTGCCTCGCCTTTAGGAGAGGTGTCAACGTTAGTTGACGGAGAGGTCTCTGTTTGCAACTAATCAGTCACTATGTGTCACTTTTCTTTGCACAAGGGAGCCCTTTTTGCCTCGCCTTTAGGAGAGGTGTCAACGTTAGTTGACGGAGAGGTCTTTGTTTTACGACCTCATCAATCACTGCGTGGAAGTTTCCCCTATTGGAAAGCCTTTCAACCACTTAGTCGCATACGCGACAGCTCCCACTCATGGAAAAACCATGACGACCTCTCACCGTCTACGACGGAGCTCTCCTACAAGGAGAGCCTTTTCACACTCTACAAGGAGGCCTTTTCACACTCTACAAGGAAAACATTTTTAAGCTTTCCCCTATGGGAAGCCTTATTTGTTATAAATATTTTTTAAGGTCGGCGACTTTATCGAGTTTTTCCCAAGAGAATTCTTCTCTGCCAAAGTGCCCGTAAGACGCGGTGTTTTTGTAAATAGGCTTTTTAAGGTCGAGTTTTTCGATTATGGCAAGCGGTCTGAAGTCGAATTCTTTAGACACGATTTCGCAAAGTTTTTCGTCGGAAAGTTTACCCGTGCCGAAAGTTTCGACGAAAATCTGCAAAGGTCTTGCAACGCCTATAGCGTACGACAAAGATACTCTGCATTGTTTCGCCAAACCTGCAGCAACGACGTTTTTAGCGGCGTAGCGCGCCATATACGCGGCGCTTCTATCGACTTTTGTCGGATCCTTACCCGAAAACGCGCCGCCGCCGTGGGGGCAAAAACCGCCGTAAGTGTCGACGATTATTTTTCTACCGGTAAGACCACAGTCGCCTTTGGGACCGCCTATTTCGAATCTACCCGTGGGGTTAATGAAAACTTTGGTGTTGTCGCTTAAAAGATTTGCGGGAATAACGGCTTTTATAACGTTTTCCAAAATATCCTTACGCAAAACTTCGGTCGAAACGTCTTCTGAGTGTTGCGAGGACACGACGACAGTATCTACGCCTACGATTTTATCGTCTTCGTACTCGATGGTAACCTGACTTTTTCCGTCGGGACGAAGATAAGGCAAAATACCTTGCTTTCTTACTTCCGAAAGGCGTTTAGATAATTTATGCGCAAGCATAAGGGCAAGGGGCATGTATTCGGGCGTTTCGTCGGTTGCGAAACCGAACATCATCCCCTGGTCGCCCGCGCCGATTAAGTCGTACTTATCGCCGCCGTTTTTATATTCTTGAGAATTGTCAACGCCGAGCGCTATATCGGCACTTTGTTCCTTTATACCCGTGATAATGGCGCAGTTATCTGCGTCGAAACCGTATTTGCCGCGCGTGTAGCCGATTTCGCGAATGGCTTCCCTCGCGATTTTTTGAATATCGACGTAGCAGTGCGTGGTGATTTCGCCCATTATAAGAACCATACCCGTCGACGCGGCGCATTCGCATGCAACCCTTGCGTCGGGATCTTCACGTAAAATGGCGTCCAACACGGAATCCGAAATTATATCGCAAACCTTATCGGGATGCCCTTCCGTAACGCTTTCCGATGTAAAATATCTTTTCATAAATAACCTTCTTAAACTTTATTCTTTAATAATTGTAAGACTTATAGGCAAATTTGTCAATCGTTTAGTTGTCAAACTTACTATTAAGTGGTAAAATTTATCTATGAGCATATGTACCACTTGTCCCAACGCTTGCAAGGTCGACAGAGATCGCACCGTAGGCGGCTGCGGCGTTAAAAACGATATAATAATCGCAAAATACTACCTTCACCCTTACGAAGAACCGCCCGTGTCGGGTACGAACGGCTCCGGCTGCGTGTTTTTTGCGGGATGCAGTTTAAAATGCGCTTTTTGTCAAAATTACGAACTTTCCCACAATGCACGCGGCAAAGTTTTTTCTGTGGAAGAACTTGCGGACATTTTTAAGAAACTCGAACAAGGCGGAGCGCACAACATAAACCTTGTAAACCCTACGCACTATTCGGTGCAAATCGTCGAGGCGTTGAAGATTTACAAGCCGAATATTCCTATTGTTTGGAATACGCATGGTTACGAAACAATCGAAACGCTGAAAATCGTCGATCCTTACGTGGACGTTTATTTGACCGACCTTAAATATTTCAGTCCGTCAAGGTCCTATCGCTATGCCAAAAAGAGCGACTATTTCGAAGTTGCAAAAAAGGCAGTTAAGTTTATGCTTGAAAGTAAAAAGCCTATTTTCGAAGACGGACTTATGAAGCAAGGCGTTATCGTAAGACACCTTATTCTTCCCCAAAACGTCGACGACAGCGCGCGTATTTTGGATTTTTTAAAGGACGTTATCGGCGATAATTATTTGTCGCTTATGTCTCAATACACGCCTTACGGAGATTTAACGGGGTTACCCGAACTAAAAAGAAAAATCACCGCCAGAGAGTATCGGGCGGTTTTGGATAAAGCGATTTCGTTAGGTTTTAAAAATATCTTTTTGCAAGACGAATCTTCGGCAAAGGAAGATTTTATTCCGACTTGGGATTTTTAATTTGCGATTTAACGACTTTTTTCGCAAGTCGCGCCGCGTCTTTGGGGCAAGCACACTTTAAAAGTTCTTCTATCTGTTTTTGATTGAGCATAGTAATATTGTTTCCTTTAAATTTGAAAATATACTTGATTTTTTCAATACTTCGACCGACTTAATCGTGATATTCGGCAATAAAAGTCGTTTCGCCGCCGCATACGCCTTTAACGATTAGTTTTCCGTTTTCTTCGGCTTTGTAGATTTCCACGGTTTTGCCGGACATAAGTTCCTTGTGGTAATCTATCTGAAAAAATTTAAAATTTTCAATGTCGTTACCGAGTACGTCGACTATTATGTCGGCGTATTTTATATTGTTTACGTGACCGTTCATATCGATGTCGGAAAAATTTACCGTACGATTACCGACAAAGGAAAAAGCGGTATCGTCTAAAGGTCTTATTTTCAATAATTTGCCGTCGAAAACGCTTTCCTCGTTAAACTTTTCGACGCCGCGGTAGACTTCTTTCAACACGACCGGTTTTCTTGTCTTTAAATCAATAATAGTCCAAACGGAATCGCCCTTAAAAACGACTTCGTTTTCTGAATTATAAACGGCGTATTGGCGCACGTATTTTGCAAACGACGGCTTTAAAGGCCAAGTTTTTACAACTAAATTATCGTACATATTTACCGCTTTTAAAATTTCGCACCTTACGCCGACAAGCACCCAGCCGTAGCCTTTTTTTGCAAAATCGTCCAAGCCGCATCCCAAAAAGTCGGAATGATACCCCGCTATATCTTGAAACAAATCGAGTATTGCCGACTTTTTAAGCGTTTTTTCTGGAGTAAAATCAGACGTTCTTAATGCGTATTGCTTTTGAATTTCACTGTACATACAAAAAATGCTCCGCTAAATTTTTCTCTTTACAAATAGTAACATACCGAAAACGTTTTGTCAAAGAATTATTTTTTTAACAAGGGTTTTTGCAGACTTTTTACTAAAATTTCACTAAAATCGTTTACACCTTCGCCGATTAATGATATACTGAAAATAAGAATATCTTTTTAAATTTACATTCAAACTTTTTAAGGAGGTCGTTCCGTTGAAAAAGTTATTTAAAAATTTACTATTGGCGACTATCTCGTTATGCATTTTGATTTCGACTACGGCGTGCGACTTATCGAGCGGTTTTGGCGGACACAAACACACGCTTAATCACGTAACACGGGTTGAAGCGACTTGCAAAACGTTAGGCAACGTCGAATATTGGCAATGCACCGATTGCGGCAAACGATTTTTAGACGAAAACGCCCGAGTATATATTCCCGAAAGCGCGACGGTAATACAGCTTAAAGACCACGATTTCGGCGAATTTATAACGGTCGAAGAAGCTTCCGAAACTAAAGTCGGTTCAAAAAAGAAGGTTTGCAAAGTTTGCGGAAAGGAAGTTTACCAAGATATAGAAAAACTTCCGCATACCCACGTGTATTCCGACGAATGGTCAAAAAACGGCGAAAGCCATTTCCATAAAGCGACTTGCTGTCAAGACGCACCTATAAAGGACGAACAAAAACACCTAAAGGGCGACGACGATAAATGTACGGTTTGCGGCTATGATATGTCGCTCCCCGACGTCGTTAACGATTCTTCTTCCGACTACGGATATAATACGCTTAACTCGAACGAAAAAGCCTTTTATAACGCACTTGACGAAAAACTTTCGGTTTTCCATTCTGGCGGCGACGCTCAAGTAAAAAACAGCGGCTCTAACGACCGTTATATCGTCGGCGAATTCACATTTAAAGAAAACAATTTACAAAGCGAACGCGCTTTGGAAGTATATAAAATATACAAAGCGGATCATCCCCTATACTATTGGCTCGATACCGCCACGATTTATACCGAAAACGCTATTTACCCCGTCGTTAGCGACGATTACCGTTTACAATCAACCCGTCAGACCATAAACACCGCGCTTGAAAAAAGCATAATCGACTTTTACCGAAAAGCCGATACGAACGATAACGACTACCAAAAATCCCTTTGCTATCACGACGCCGTAATAGACGCGATAAACTACAGTTACGACGAAAAAGGCTACCCCTCGTCCGAAGATTGGGCGCATAGCGTTCTCGGCGTATTTTTGGCGGGCAGCGGCGATATAAAAGGAGCCGTTTGCGAAGGATATTCTAAAGCTTTCCAACTTTTACTCAACCTTGCCGACGTAAACAACGTTTACGTAACGGGCGTCGGCTCTACGAGTTCCGGTGCGGAAGGACACGCTTGGAACTTAGTTCAAATAGAAGGCAATTATTACTACTTCGACCTTACTTGGGACGATCAACCGACAAACGGCAGAGGAAAAATTTACGACTATTTTTGTAAAACGGCGGAGGATTTCGGCAGTACTCATTTAGCAAACGTATCGTTATCGACAAGCGGCGTTACCGCCGATAAACTTTACGATTTGCCGTCCGATATCGCTACCGCCGAGTATACTTGCGATAACGAAATTTTTTCGACCTTTACCCTTAACGGCGGCGAGTACGTTATCTGCGGATATAAAGAAGTTCAACTTATAAAACATACCGGTTTAGGTAAAGTCGTGCTTTCGGAAACGGTCGGTCACCTTGACGATAACTATAGTCTTGTTTCCGTCGGCTCGGTTTACGGCGATAAAAACACTTTAAGTGCCGTATTTACAAGCGGCGTAACGGAAATAACCGTTCCTAAAACGGTTGATTTCATTTGGGATATTTCGTTTAGATCAAACACCCTTCAATCGATAAAAGTCGACGAAAACAATATGTTTTTCAGCGATGACGACGGCGTTTTGTACACTAAAAACAAATACACGCTCGTTTGTTACCCTACCGCAAAAACGGGGATTTCATATACGGTTTGCGCAGGGTGTAAAATCATAGCCATATACGCTTTCGAAAACACAAAAATAAAAACGTTGTCGCTGCCTGCCGTTATTACGGAATTTTATATTCCTAATTTCGGACTCGGATATTTCGATTCGGATAAAGAGTATGCCTATCGAAAAGAAAAAGTAAATTCTCTTTGCGTAAGTTTAAACGAAAGCAGTAAGAAAACCAAACTTACCGCAGAAGAATTCAAAACCGAAACGGGAATAAAAGCATTAATTCGCGATTAATAAGTGTTTTTTCGAAAAATCGCTAAAAATGATTTACTTTTTTAATCGTTTAAGATATAATTTTATTTACTAAACGGCAACGCGCTTCGACTAAGCATAAACGTTATACCGAAGGCGCGTAAATAATTTTAAATATTTTTATAGAAGGTTTAATTATGATACAAAAAAAATGTTCTTGCAAAATGGGCATGCACAAAGCGCCGCTTGAAAGTTACCTTATCGAAGAAGGGGCAATTAACAGTCTTCCCGAAATTCTTAAAGACTATAAACGCATTTATATGGTATGCGACGAAAATACTAACAGAGTTTTGGGCAACGCTGCCGAAAATATATTGAAAACGAACGGTTTTGACGTTTACAAACACGTTTTGACGGGCGACGTTTTACCCGACACAAAAACAATCGGCGACGTTTTGTTACATTTAAACAATCCTAAAGCCGATTCGGATATTTT
>CAYNYV010000048.1:0-11400 GCA_964401515.1 uncultured Christensenella sp. | reverse complement strand
CCGAATGATTTAAAAATACAATTTTAGGTGCTTATATGAAATTTGAAATTATAAAGACCGACGATGCGGTCGTCGATATTAAGGAGTTCTCGCAAGGCGGCGTCGACTACGCGAAAATAAGCGTAAAATACGGCAAGCCGTGTGTTCCCGAAATACTTAAAATCGTCTTCTACACAGAACTTATAGACGCGGCAAAAACTTGGACGCCTATTATGACAAGACACGACATACGTCCCGAATGGGCGCCGATAGAATGTACTTCGGCGCTTGCTAAAAGCATGCCGTTATTAGGCTTTGTGTCGGAAAACTGCCGCAATCGCGGTTTGGCTACCTTATCGGACGTGAAAAACAGAATTACTTTAAGCGTCGGCGTCGTCGAGGAAACGTGCGAGGCGAAGTGGTGCTTAAAACTTTTTGAACGCACTTTCGTACCGATAGATTGTTACGAGGTAACTTTGCGTTTAGATAACCGCGATATAAAGTTTACCGACGCCGTAAAGGACGTTTCTAAGTGGTGGGAAGCCCTCGGTTATATCCCCGCGGTATCGCCCGACGCGGCATTTCACGCGACGTATTCTACATGGTACAACTTTCATCAGCGTGTAACCTTCGACCAAGTTATCGCCGAATTAAAACTTGCAAAAGACCTCGGCTTTAAAACGGTCATCGTCGACGACGGCTGGCAGTGCGACGACAATAGCAGGGGATATACCTATACGGGCGATTGGAAGCCCGCGGCTTCCAAGATCGGTAACGTGCGCGATTTTTGCGACAAATGCCACGAACTCGGTTTAAAAGCAATGTTTTGGTACACGGTGCCTTTTGTCGGAAAGTTTGCGAATAGTTACAAGCGGTTTAAGGACAAGTCTTTATACGCTTACGAAGAAGGCTGGGTGGTCCTCGATCCGCGCTATAAAGAGGTCAGGGATTATTTAATCGAACTTTACGCTTCGGCACTGAAAGAATACGGACTTGACGGATTAAAACTCGATTTCATCGATTGCTTTACGATGAGGAAGGAAACGATAACTAAAAACGACGAAATGGATATTCCCGTTTTGGAAGACGCCGTTTATAAACTTATGAGCGACGTTTACGCAACGCTAAAAAGCATTAACCCCGACGTTTTGATTGAGTTTAGACAAAGTTACGTGGGACCTATGATAAGGTCTTTCGGTAACATGCTTAGGGTTACGGACTGTCCTTATTCGGCGGATACCAATATCCGCGCGATTGCCGAGTTAAGACTCACGAGCGGTAATACCGCTATTCACAGCGATATGCTTATGTGGCATAATAATACGCCCGACACCGACGCCGCAAGACAACTTTTATCGACGATGTTTGCCGTTCCGCAAATTTCCGTAATGCTGAAAAACTTATCGGACGGACACGCTTCCGTCGTAAGGGAATTCATTAATTACCGCGAAGAAAACCTCGAACTGTTAATGCACGGCGATTTCGATTGCGATTTTCCCTCTGCGTGTAGTTTTATGACGGCTTTTAACGATAAAAAACAGATAACCGTTTTGTACCGCGGTAACTTGTTTGTTTTGGAAAACAAGAACACCGATGTTTTCTTTGCGACGGTAGGGGATAACAGAGTGTTAGATTTAGCCGCCTTCGATTGTGATTTTATTTTAACCGTTAAAGATTGTTTCGGTAAACAAGTCGAAACTTTGACCGCGCGCGGACTTACTAAAATTTTCGTGCCCGAATGCGGCAGGGTGGAAATCCGTCTTTTATAATAGATGAAAGTATATAAAAACACCGATAACGGGCTTATAGCCCGACTTATCGCCGCTTTTTTGATGTTATTTAGTTCTTTTTCTTTATCATTTTGATGTAATTTATTAAGCCTATGACGACTAAAATCGCGCCGACTATTATAACGGGGAGAACCCATACCTTGCTTTTGTCTTTAACAATTTCCTTTTCACCGCATACGGTGCAGGTATATTCGATTTCGCCCACTTGAAAAATCGTTGTTTCCTTTATAACTTTGCCGCCGTTGCGATTATGCCCGGTTGCATCCACATCGCGCGTTTCCGATGTGCCGCATATAGTGCATACTCTTGTTTCTACGCCGTCTGCGGTGCACGTGGGCGGGGTGGTTTGCTCCCAAACGCCGTCGTGGTCGTGTTGCTCGGTTACGACAATCGAGTATGTTTCGCCTGAATGTCTATAATAACCGCAAGATTTAACTTGTAGATAATAAGTGCCTTTTTCACCGTCTATATAATCGCTTGCCGCGTCGGCGTTGCCCTTAACGGAAAAATCCGTTAACTTAGTCGCGGCGTCGCTTTTATATATGTAGACGTACCAATATGTATCGGAAGAATTTAATGCTGCATGATTAAACGAAATGCTGATTACGCAATTTGCCGGTATAGTAAACTTGTACCAATCGACATCTTTATAACTTTTTAAATTGCCGTAATAAGCGGAGTTTAAAGATATTTCATTTGCTTTTTCGGAAGTGTTGTTAACTTCGGATTCCCAATTATCCGCTCCGTCATAATTAATGGTTACATTGTAGGTTTTATCGGAATGTTTATAAGAACTGCTACACCAAATTTTCAGATAATAGGTGCCGCTATGCACACCTAATTGCGGGGTTGAAAAATCTTCATTGCCGGGGACGTACCAACATATAGAATTGTTATCATAGTATGTTACACCGTCAGAGTGATATACTTCAAATGCCCAGTAGTTATCCGTAGACGAAATCTGTTCGTGCTCAAAGTCGATCGAGATATATCCGTCGTTAGGTATAGTAAACTTATACCAATCGATATCGTCATCGCTTTTTAAACTGCCGTAAACGGCGCTGCCGAGCGATATTGGGTTTGCCGTTTGATAAGTATCGTTTGATTCGCTTTCGTAACTATTTGCGGCGTGCGCGGTTTTTATCGGTAAATTAACAAACGATAGGCATGCTATAAATAAAATCGTTAATAAAAACAGAATACATTTTTTAGTTTTTTTCACAGTGTTTCACCTCTTTTGATTTTTAGTTTGATTTTTGTTTTGTAATACTTATAGACAGGCTATTTTTGTATAGCCCGTAAGGGGTTTGGTATGTTGCCGTATTAGTGCTTTAAAAATGTTTTTAGACGGGGTTATTTATCTCTGTAGCGCCCATATCGATTTCCTCCTCGCAAATAAAAAAAAGTGTCGTTTACCAAGCGATAAACGACACGTAAAGCGCCTTTATCGCTAAGTTGCGACACTCAATTAATCAATAACAATCCAAATACAAGATTTTTATGTAACGCGAAAAAGGTACACTCTACCACAAGTATACTCGCATTTGAATTGATATTTAATTGAGTTCGCAATTAAATTCTAACAAAATACAGCCTTTTTGTCAACGCATTTATATATTACCGACGACTTTCTTTTTTTGAATACGTAAAAATCAAGCCGTTGAATAAATTTTATCACACCAAACGGTGTAATGTCAATCATATTACACAGTTTGGTGTAAACTTTTCGTATAAAACATACGAGAGGTTTTTAATTATGTACGTTCAAAAATTTGCCGAAAGGTTGAAGGAACTTTTGCAAGGGGAAAGCGTTAATTCGCTTGCTAAAAAGATAGGAATTCCTCAACAAACGTTGTCGCGGTATATTTTATGTCAGCGTGAAATCGGACTTGAAAACCTTTGTAAAATCGCAAGTTATTTCGACGTGGATTTAGATTATTTGGTCGGAAGGAAAGATTATTGAACGTTGTTTTACTAAAAAATCCGCAAATTAAACTTGCGGATTTTTTAGTGGGAAAGGAAAACGTAAATTATGTTTTCGGCAAGGGCTGCTTTTAGGTAACTCGCAACCGACGTCAGCGTAGTAAAACCGTCGATAATCGGCTTATAGATGGACTTTGTAAGCTTCCCTTGTGAAAGAGAAAGTGGCACGAAGTATCGATAGGGTTGTGATAGTTGATTTTTTTAAGACCTCTCAGTCACTACGTGACAGCTCTCCTAATAGGAGAGCCTTTCTTTGTTTTTCATGTGCAAGGAAAAACGGTACGAAGTGCCGATAGGGTTGTGATAGTTAACGTTGTTTTTTTGCAACCTCTCACCGTCTACGACGGAGCTCTCCTAATAGGAGAGCCTTTCTTTGTTTTTCATGTGCAAAGGGAAGTGGCACGTAGTGCCGAAAGGATTGGTGATTATTTTAAAAGTATGTTTTTTACAACCGCTTAACTTGTTTTCAAAGTCTGTTTTGACAACCCTTCACCGTCTACGACGGAGCTTCCCTTGCACAGGGACGCCTTTCTTGGTACGCCTTTCCAAGCCTCTCATTTAGGAGAGGTGGCACGCTTGTCGTGACGGAGAGGTCCATAAGCATTCCTTTACACAAGGCACTTTTTTGTTGAAGTTTTCATATATAAAAAGTCCGCGTATAAGCCCGTTATCGGCATATACGCGGATTTTTTGTTGTAAATTATGCTGACTTGTTAGGAATGTTGCTTGTGCAAACTATGGCTAATAAGTTGTTGTGTATGGTTTTAATATAAACTGATTTTTGTTGTAAGTTATACTTACTTATTAGGTCATGCTGCTTGTTCAAACTATGATTAACAAGTTGTTGCGTCTTGTTTTAACGCATGCGAATTTTTGTTATCAATATTGTATAGCAAATACTTTGTTATCGATATTGCACTACCAATACTATGTTACCAATATTTTTTACTAATATTGCTACTAACGCTGCGACGAATATTACACGAACGTCGCGACGAATATTGCGATAGATATTGCAACGATATTACATTAATTCGACGGGGCTTCGTTTACTTGAACCCAAATCGTTATTCCGGTTAACGTGTTTTTATAGCATATCTCAAAGGTATAATTGCCGCCTGTAAAAGTCGAATCCGTATTGTTGTAACTTATCATATCGCGCGTTATCGCAACTTTTACGGGCGAAGAAGCATAAACCGAATAATACGTTACATTCAAATAACCTTTTAAAATATTTTCGACGATAAAATCTTCTATATTCGCGCCGGCGTCTACGGTGAAATTACTTTCGACGCCGCTAAGTTCGGCATAAAAACTACTCGCTCCCGTTTTGACTTCGTTAACAAGCGTTTCGAATTGTGTTTTAATGTATTCGACGTTTTCTTGTGAGGAGTCGTTCGTAAGGGCTGATACGATGTTTTTACGATAATAATTATCGAAAGGCGCGGTGTCGTAACCATCCGACGATAATTGTTTCCATTGCTTGTCGAAATCGGCGATAATCGACGAAACGTCGCAACTTACGTTAACGGTAAGCGTTGCCGTACGGTTTTCGTAGGTTATCGTAAAGGTGTACGTCGTGTTTTCGGTAAAAGTCGAATCGTTAGGGGTATAGGTTACCATATCTTTCGTTACGGTGAATTCTTCGCCGTCGCCGTAAGCGCCTTCGTAATAAACTACGCCTTTCAAAGTTAACACGTGTTCGGTGATAAAAGTCGCAATAGAAGAATTCGCTTCGACGGTCGTCGGGAAGTTTTCGTTATTTATCGAGATATACGAAACGGTTAAGTTTTTAACGTTTTCTACGAGATTGTTAAATTCCGACACGTACATTCCGAGCATGTAATCGTCGGCGTTCTGTATGTTGGTTTTAATCGTTTGGTAATTTTGTTCGAACAAACTTGTTTTATAGTTTTGCGCGGTAAGGTTGTCCCAAGTCGTTTGCATATCGGCTAAAAGTTTCGTTTTGTCGAACTTGACGGTTAAGGAAAGCGATAATGAGGAAGTGCCCGTCATGGAATCGCTATTAGGAAGCGATACGGTTATAAATGTCTCGAAAGCGTTTTGGAATTTATCTTCGTCGGTCATGCCTTCGACGGTTACCATATCTTTCGTTACGGTGACGGTTTTCGTGTAATAAAGTGTCGAGGGGATAGATGTACCCGCCGTATAGTTTACCGAATATTTTAAAGATACGGTTTTGCCGACGAGTTTTTCCGTCAAAAAGTCGTTAACGTTGTCGCCGACGTAGGCGGTAAGTTGTGTTTCTCCGTTAAAAGTCGTTTCCGAAAGGTTGGGGAAGCTTAGAGAGGAACAAAAACTCGAAAAATTGCCGCAAATCGACAAAACGTCATTTGCAGACGAGGAACTTTGCAATGCCTCGATAAAGTTGTCGTATACTGCTTTTACTTCTGAAATACTCGTCGTGTCGTCGGGTAACTTTTTCCACGCGGCTTCCATATTCTTTTTCGCCGTCGGAATAATCTTAGAAACGTCTAACGTTATGGAATTACCGTTTAAAACGTAGTCGTTAAACGTCGTGTTTTCGACGTTTTCGAAAGGAAGCCTTTGTTCGGGTAACGCCGAGCAAGAAACGGTACCGTTTTCTTTGTCGAGGAATATATAAGTCGTTATTTGTCCGTAAGAATACGTTTGGATTTTAGCCGCGTATTTTCCGGCGGTTGTGTATTCGCCGTAAACCTCGATTTCGCCGTTAACGTTGCCGTACACGTCAAGGACGGTGTATTGCGTCGAAGCGGTATCGGGCGCATAGTATTCGGCGGTGTATGTGTCGCCGCTTTTCGCGGTTTTTATGAGAAGTTGAACGTCTTTTTGCAAAACGTAAAGGTTATCTTCGACTTTTTCGTAGCTTATAAAGTATTCCGTTTCGGCGGTTAAAGCGATTCCCGAATGGTTCTTACAAGATATGCCGGCGTAACCGTTATCGTATAATTTGAGCGACGTGCCGAGTTGTTTAAAGTTATAACCCGTTATTTCGTAAGTGCCGATTGTCGTAGCGCTTGTCATGTCGGGAGCGACCGATATAACGATATAGACGGTTTGGTTTTGGTAGGTAACGGCTAACGTTTGAACGGAAACTTTGCTAAAGTCCAACTTGTCTTGGGTAAACATTGTGCTTGTTATGCTAACCGTTGCCGTCGAATCGTCGGATTTCTTTACCGTAAGCGATTTACCTAAAACGTCGGCGTCAAGGAAATCTTGCACGCTCGAACCCGTCTTTACGACAAAAGCGTTTTTCGTAAGGGATATAGAAGTTATTACGACGTTATTTTTGACGGTGTTTTTTAAATTCGAAAAATTCGTAACGGCGGCGTTAATGCTTGTTACCGTCATAGCGGACTTAAATTCGTCTATAATACGTGAATGCTCGGACTGTAAATCGTCGGTTATCTGCTTTTCGTAAAGGTCGGTAAGTGCGTTCCATTCATAGTATGCGTAATCTAAACAGTATGAGCAAAGCGTTTCCAAGTTGTCGCCAGAAGCCGAGTCGAATGCTTCCTTTAAAGTGTTCGCACTATTGGTTAATTCGTTTAGTTTTTGCGAATAATTCGAGATGTCTATTGATTCCGTTATGTTTTCGACTTCTTTTTTCATTTGCGAAAGACGGCTTTCGAAAAATGCCTTTACATTGTCGGGGAAACTACTTAATTCGTCGTCGATTTGCTTTTTCAAAGCGTCTTTTTGCTGTTTTAAAGTCGCTTGCTCGGAAAGTGCCGCGGAAACTTCGGTTTTTAATTCGGCGAAACTTTGTTTTGCCGCGTCGAGTGCCGTTTTGTTTTTGGCGTTACCCATTGCGGTAAGACATCCTTCGTAACTTGTCGTAAAGCGGCTGTCGAGGGTGTAACCTTCGGTTAATTCGGTCCATTCCGATTGTGCGGTGGTTACTGCGGTCGTTCTTTCCGCCGTAAACGCGTCGTAAGCGTCTTCTATCTTTTTGTAAAGAGCGTTGCGCTTAGTGACTACCGCGTCCACGTCTTGTTTGTTTTTTACGTTGTCGAAGGTGTCGGCGGCGAGTTCCGTTTGGTATGCGGACATAAATTCTTCGCCGACTTTTAACTTAAGCGTATACCAAGTCGCGTTATCGTTTTGGAAGGCTTGGCTTGCGTAAGTTAAGAATTCTTGCGCGGTTTCGATAAAGCGGTTGAACTTATTTATTGCCGTATCGAGTTCGGTTCGGTTTTGCGAGTTCGCGATGGCGGTATAATATTTTTCGTAATCGGCTTGAATGTTGTCTGCGTAAGTCTTGCTCGAAAGCCCGTCCCAAGAGGTCTCTGCCGATTGCAAAACTTGAGATTTATATTGCTCGAAGGGGAGTTCGGTTTGCTTGATTGTGTCAGTAAGCGATTGATATTTTTGATATTCGACGTCGACAAGGTCTTTCGTCGCCGCACTTTCGATTGCTGCAAGGATTGTCTCGTACTGTCCTTGGTAAGCGGTTAAGTTGCCGTAAAGATTTGTTTGAGTCGTCCAATCGTTGCCGATTTGAGAAAGCATTTGTTGCTTGTAAATGTCGAGTTCGGAAGGAACTTCCGCTTGGGAGTCTTGAATGTCTTTTATTAAATCGTCAAAAGTTTTTTTCGCCGCGTCGACGATTTGCTTGCTTTGGGCGCCCCTTATCGTAGATATAAGGGTTTGATATTGCGGTTCGTATTGCGTTTTGTCGTATGTGATCGAGTTCCAAGTGTTTTCGATTTGATCGATTGTATCGTTGATGTATAAAAGAAGTTCTCTTTGTTCTTCGCCCGCGGCACCCGCTTGGTTTACAGTTGCTAAAAGGGTTGCGAAAGATTGTTTTGCTTCGTCAACGGCTTCTTTCGTCGTGGCGTTGCCGATTGACAAGACGATGTCGTCATAGTTCGATTGATAGTCGGTTTTTTCGGGGTAGGCGACGGCTTCCCATTGCGATGAAATTTCGGTAAGCGCGCTTTGCTTGTAGTCGGCAAGTTCTTTATCGGGATCGGCTTTTGCGTTGTCGTCCTCGATTTGTTTTAAAAGTGCGGCGAACTCTTCTTTTTTCGCGTCTATCACGGCTTTTGTTGCCGCATCGAACATTTCGCCGGCGATTTCGTCGTACTTTGCTTCGTAATTTTTCGTGTCATGCTCGCAATTTTTCCAAGATTCGTCGAGCGCGGCAAGTGCGCTTTCCTTGTAATCTATAAATTCCTCGATAGCGGTATTTGCCGTTTTAACTAAAGCGTCGAATTGCGATTTGTATTCTTCAAGTTGCTTTTCGGTCGTTGCCTTGGAAATGTCTTGAATTATCTTCTCGTATTCTTCGGCGTAGTCGGAAAGGTCGTAACCGTATTTTTCAAGGTCTGACCAACCGTCTGTTACGTAGGTGTTCGATTCTTGCTTCTTTGTATCGATGGTCGGCGAAGGCGTTGTGCTTGACGACAAGTCGCACGCTATCGAAAACGCCGAAACGAACACGAGAAGCAAGCAGCTTAGTGTAACGATTAATTTGTTTTTCATAATAACTCCTTTTAAGTCACATAGATTTTGAAGGTGAAAAATTTTTTAATCTTTCGATAAAATTATATCATCAAAGGCTCGCAAAGTCAACGGAAAACCATCGTCTATGTAATTTTGCACGAATATTTTTATTTTCTACGCGTATGTTTTATAAATTTTTGGCACTTTTTTGGCACTTCGAATGTATATTTATTGAAATTCACGGTTTTTAAATCCGAAACGACGTCGAAAAACGATTGAAATGTAACGAATTTTTAGTTTTTCAGCCGTTGTGAAGCAATTACAAATAACGATAAAAATGCCGTTAATCGACTTATAGGCTCACTTTTTTATTTGAATACGTATAATTTTGCCGAAAATTCATCGTTATTAAAATCGGGTTTCGGGCGTTTGCATTTCTTTAAATCGTAAAGGAAATAATTTTGCGGGCTTAGACGAGAACTTGCCGACTTTAGGACAAAAAGAACTTTTTTAAGTTTGTCGCGCGGTTTTTGACGAAAAGGTAAAATTTCGAAAAATATTGTTTAAATTGTTCAAAAAGACTGTCTTAAAGGTTTACTAATTTGTTAAAATATAGTAATATATTCTATATAACTTATTTTGGGGAGTATGCCGTTTGGCAAAAATCCGTTTCAAAAAAGCAAAAAACTATCTATAAAAGGAAAGATTATGGGTTTAATCAGATACATTTTAGAATCCGACGCAAGAAGAAGCATTAAAAAAATCGGCGCGATGGCAGACAAAATTTTGGCATTGTCGCCCGTTTACGAAAAAATGACGGACGCCGAATTGAAAAATCAGACCGAAGTTTTAAAAAATCGCCTTAAAAACGGCGAAACTTTAGACGATATTTTGTTCGACGCTTTTGCCGTCGTAAGAGAAGCAAGTTGGCGTGTACTTAACATGCGCCACTATAAAGTTCAACTAATGGGCGGTATCTGTACCCACCAAGGGCGCGTCGCCGAATTAAAAACGGGTGAAGGTAAAACGCTTATGGAAACTTTACCCGCCTATTTAAACGCGCTTAAAGGCGACGGCGTTCATATCGTTACGGTAAACGATTATCTTGCCGCGCGTGACGCCGAATGGATGGGTAAAATCTATCGCTTTTTAGGTCTTACGGTCGGCGTAAACGTTCACGGTATGACCGACGACGAAAAGCGTAAAGCCTATGCTTGCGACATAACTTACGGCACGAATAACGAGTTCGGGTTCGACTATCTTAGGGATAACCTTAAAGTCAACCTTAAAGATATGGTTCAGCGCGGGCTCGATTTCGCGATCGTCGACGAGGTCGACTCCATTTTAATCGACGAAGCAAGGACTCCGCTTATTATTTCCGGTAAGGGCGGAGAGTCTTCGCAGTTATACGTCGATGCCAATCGTTTTGTTAAAACGCTCAAAAAAGAAGACGATTTTACCTACGACGAAAAGGAAAAGACCGTACAAATCACCGAATCGGGCGCAGCCAAAGCCGAAAGATTTTTCGGTATAGACAACCTTGCCGACATCGAAAACGCCGATTTGAACCATCATATTCAACAAGCGTTGAAGGCTCATCACATATTTAAGCGCGATAACGACTATATCGTTCAAGACGGCGAAATCATAATCGTCGACGAGTTTACGGGGCGTTTAATGCTCGGTCGTAGATATTCGGAAGGTTTGCACCAAGCAATCGAAGCCAAGGAAAACGTCGTGGTTAGAAGCGAAAACAAAACGCTTGCCACGATTACTTTCCAAAATTACTTCAGACTTTACAGAAAACTTTCGGGTATGACGGGTACCGCCAAAACGGAAGAAGAAGAATTTAAAACCATTTACGGGCTCGACGTTTTGGAAATACCTACCAACAAGCCGATGATTCGTAACGACAACAACGACATCATCTATCCGACCGAAAAAGGTAAAATCAAAGCAATAATTCAAGATATTAAAGAACATCACGAATCCGGACAACCTATCCTTGTCGGTACGGTTACCGTTGAAAAGAGTGAGATGATTTCGCGCGCACTTTTACGCGAAAGAATTAAGCACAACATCTTAAACGCCAAAAATCATAAGCGCGAAGCCGAAATCATTGCTCAAGCGGGTAGAAAAGGCGCGGTTACCATCGCAACCAACATGGCGGGGCGCGGTACCGATATTTTGCTCG
>CAYNYV010000047.1:0-12010 GCA_964401515.1 uncultured Christensenella sp. | reverse complement strand
CATATTGTTGCGATGCCCTTCGAGTTTCGGTTTAACGCCGTTCATTTTTTCCTCGACGGAAAGGCTACCCCTAAACAAATACTTGCACGGTCCGTAAATATTGCATTTCGTAACAAAAACATTGGTACCGCCGAACCTTAACGCACTGCAAGCCGAATTAAGGGTACAGCCGCTTACCGTAACGTTGACGTTTGCTATTCCCGCGACGCAATCGTCGCCCGTAAAAAATTCACAGTTTTTAATGCTTACGTTTTCGCAACACGTTACGTGGACACCGTCGTGGCCGGCCAAGATACATACGTTTTCGACATCGATGTTTTTAGAGAAAAACAAGGCGTGTGCCCAATTTGCGCTGTCTTTTATCGTATAGCCCGCAAGGAGAACATTTTTACAATTGTGCATACTGATGCAATGTGGTCCCCTGTAACTTTCTTCCCCGATTTCGTCGTAGCAATCACTGCCGTCAAGATAGGAGTCCTTTTCACCCGTAATCGAAATGTTTTCGGCGTTAATCGCACGTATAAGCGCATTATTCCAACGGCTTCCGGCTATGCGCATAAAAGAATAATCTCTTTCTTTCAACTTTTCCACCTCACAACGGTGCCATAATGCAGTCGTTGTTTCGTTATCGGAAAGCGGTTCGACTTCGTCGTTTAAATAGGAAAAATAATCTTCGGAGTTTCTGCTGCCTTTAAGCGTAGCCCCCTTTTTAAGATGTAAACGGCAATTGGATCTTAGTCTTATTCCGCCCGTATGATACAATCCTTCGGGAACGATTATAGTACCGCCGCCTTGTAAAAAACATTCGTCTATCGCTTTTTGTATTTTTTCCGTTTGCAAAACGTCGGTATTCGGAAGGGCGCCGTAATCGGTTATGTCGTAAGTTTTTAATATTTTCATAATTGTCTTTAATCCCTTTATGTGATTTTTACGAAAATATCTTCTCATAAAGTCCTGCCGTTTGTCAAGTATTGAAAGCGGTTTTTTAATTTTTTCGGCAATTAACTTTTTTAAAGGCAATCACTTTACAACTTTTATCTTTTATGATAGAATTTAAAAAACGCTGACGAAACGATCTAAGGAGAGTACGTTATCGTATTAAAAAACACCGAAAACGGAGAGAATAATGAGAACTACATTAGATTTTTGCGAGGGCTGGTATTTTCATAAGGGCGATTTCCCCGTAAAATACCCCGAAGAAAAAATGTTCGTATACATGAGTTCCAAAACCGAATGTATGTTGCAAGGTCCCGCATGTAAGGATTACACCTTTATGGATAAGGCGTGGGACGGAAATATCGAGTTAAACGGCGATATTTGGGAAAGGGTAAATCTTCCGCACGACTATCTTGCGGGCGGAATACCAGAAAAAAATTTAAATTGCTCTTTCGGATATTTACCACGCGACAACGCTTGGTACGTAAAACGTTTCAACCTTTCGAGCGAAGACAAAACAAAACGCATTACCCTTCTTTTCGAGGGCGTCGGCGTTCATTCGATCGTTTATTTGAACGGCTGTTTGATAAAACGTAATTTCAGCGGTTACAATACCTTCGAAGCGGACATAACCGACTACGTTAAATTCGACGCGATAAACCACCTTGCCGTATACGTACGCGCTAAGGACATACACGAGGGCTGGTGGTACGAAGGCGCGGGGATTCATCGTCCCGTCTACCTTGTAAAAACCGAACGCGTGTCGATCGATTTATGGGGCGTTTACGCAAAACCCGTTTGTTTATCGGACGGAAATTGGCGCGTTGAAGCCAAAACAACGCTCCGTAACGATTACTACGACAAAAAATCGATAAAAATCGTCGGCGAAATTTTAGATAAAGACGGCAACGTTATATCCGAAAGCGCGGCAAGCGGCGTAATCGGCGCTTGCGACAAACAAGAATTCTCTTACGATTTTAACGTTATAAATCCTCGCCTTTGGTCGCCGGACAATCCTTACCAATATACGATGAGGACTGTCGTTTATCACGGCGAAACCGCCGTCGACGAGCAAAACGTGAAATTCGGGTTTAGAACTTTCACCCTCGACGCCGATAAGGGGCTTTTTATAAACGGCAAACATTACCTTATTAAAGGCGTATGCGGACACGGCGATTGCGGACTTACGGGAAGAGCCGTTTCCGATAACCTTAACCGCTACAAAGTCAGACTGTTAAAGGAAATGGGCGCAAACGGATATAGAACGAGCCATTATATGCAATCGGCGGCGCTTATGGACGCACTCGACGAAAACGGTTTTATCGTAATGGACGAAACGCGTTGGTATTCGACGACGGACGAAGCAATCGACCAACTTACAGCCCTTATAAAACGCGACCGCAACCGCCCGGGCGTATTCTTTTGGTCGCTCGGCAACGAAGAACCCGAACATCAGACCGAAGTCGGCAGACGAATTGCCGCAAAAATGGCGGACGTCGTTAAAAAACTTGACGATTCGCGCCCGATTATGACGGCAATTACGCATGCGCCTCAAATATCTCCCGTTTGCGACGAAATCGACGTTATAGGCGTAAACTATAATTGGAAACGTTTTGACGAGGTTCGTAACAATTACCCGAATAAACTCATATTGTCTTCCGAATGTGCCGCGGCAAGCACCACGCGCGGTTGGTATTTTGACGACGATGCGACTAAAGGTCGCATATCGGGTTACGACCACGACATCGACCATACCTTTATATCGCGCGAGCATACTTGGCAATTTATTACTTCGCGCCCATGGGTAGCGGGCGGATATCAATGGACGGGATTGGAATACCGCGGCGAATCCGTTTGGCCGCGTCTTTGTTCGCAAAGCGGAGCCGTTGATTTGTATTTACAAAAAAAGGACGCCTTTTACCAAAACTTGTCGCACTGGTCGGACGAGCCGATGATACACCTTTTACCCCATTGGAATTTCGTCGGCTTAGAAGGTACCTCGATAAAAGTATGGGCTTATACCAACGCCGAGGAGGCAGAACTTTTCCTTAACGGCAAATCGTTAGGCAGAAAGAAAATCGAAAAGTACGGACACGGCGAATGGATTGTTCCTTATAAAGCGGGAACGTTAACGGTAAAAGGCTATATCGACGATAAAGTCGTCGCAACCGACGAAAAAATCACTTCCAAACAAGGCAAAAAACTTAAACTGACGCTCGACACGCCCGACCTAAAGGCAAACGGCAAGGATATAGCGATCTTTACTTGTACGGTCATAGACGAGGACGGCATAGAAGTACCCGACGCGTCGCCGACGGTAAGTTTTCACGCCGACGGCGCGGGAACGGTGTATTCGACTGGATCCGACGTTACCGACCACGCTTCGTTATTCTCTTCGGAAAGAAAAATGTACGCCGGGAGAATCGGTGTTGCCGAAAAACTTAAAAACGTGCCCGGTAAAATCAAACTCGTCGCAACTGCGGAAAACCTTGAAAGCACCGTAATTTTTGTTGACGTTAAAGAATAATTTTATATAAAAAGTCCGTTTATAGGCAGATAATCGACCTATAGACGGACTTTTTGTTTTCAATAAGATCGTTAACGCAGCGATTAAACGTCGATTTCCAAGCCGTCGGTAGCACGGACGACGACGGTGTTAGCAAAAGAGCCCTTTATATCGAGCACGGAAGCGAGAAATCTGTCGCTGTAATGACTGATACAAAGTTTTTCGATATCGGGGTTTTTACCGAATATTTTTAAATACTCGTGCGCGCTGAAATGCGCCGATTCGCATACGGCAAGGTTTAAACGAGAATTTAAAACTTCCTTAGGGAAATCTTCGGAAGGGTTATAATAAAGATCGCCGCTAAAGAAAACTCGTTTACCTTCGGCATAGGCAAGAAACGCATATGAATCCGACGTATGCTTTGTCTTATATGCAGTAAGGTTCAAAACGCCGTCGTCTTATATAACGCCCGATTGTACCTTGTAAAAATCGAAATCGCGCATTTCGACGTCGTTACACTTAAGCCACGCAGATATAATGCTTTTAACATTTTTAATATCGGTGGGTAAAAAGAACTTAGGCTGAGCGTTTTTAAAATACCAACTGCACAAATCGATAAAGGAAATAAGCCCGTTGACGTGGTCGCCGTGCATATGGGTTATAAAAACGCACTTAATCGATTCGACATTAATCCCTCGGTCGGCAAGTTGTTCTATCGACTGCGTTCCCATATCGACGATGTACTTATTACTGCCCGCCTCCAATAAAATCGACGAACAGCGTCTGTTCGGTTCGGGAACGCCGTGGCTCGTGCCCAAAAACGTTATTTTCATAAAAAATCTCCTCAAATTGTTATATTTTTTCTAAAAAAGTCCGCCTATAAGCCCGTTATCGGCGGTTTTCAGTTTTTTAAATTTTCATTTACTCCGCCGCTGTTTTTCAAGCAAGCTTTGCAAAACGGGCGTAACGGCATTGGTAAATACCGTGTAACCTTCGTCGGTTAAATGACCGCCGTCGACCGTGTAGTTTTCATAAATTTCGTTTGTTTCTTCGTTTAACAAAGCGGAAAACAAATCGACGTAAGGACAATTATACTTTTCGGCGATAAGTTTTATTTCAACGTTGTTTCTAATTGCCTTATAATTATTTCTACCCCAATTTTTACCCATTGACGTCATAGATAATAGTACAAGGTCGGTTTCGGGCAAATTTTCACGTATCGAGGCAACCAACCTTTCGTAATTATCGAGCAAAGTATCGAAATTGTTAGCGCCTATCAGCATTACGACGACTTTCGGTTTCAAGTCGTAAACGGAAACTTCAAGCCTTGTTTCGAGCCTTATACTCGTATCGCCGCTTATCCCTCTGTTTACGGTTACGTATTGAGGATAATACTTTTGTAAATCGTACATATCGGTCAAACTATCGCCTAAAAAGGCAACGTCTACCTCGTAATCGCCGTACTTTTCGTTTTCCGACCGAAATTTTTCAAGTTTTTCGGCGTAAAAGGCTTCGTAGTCGAAGTCGCTTTTATCGTCTTTTTTGTTCGCCGCCGAAACGGCGAAGATTACGGCGATAGCAACGACAAATACCAAAACAGCCGAAACGATTATTATTAATTTGTTTTTACGTTTCATCGATTCAACCTCTTAAAATCATTTGCAAATTTCCTTTAAATAATCCTTGTAAAAATTAACGCATTCGCCGATATTTTTTATACCTATGCGTTCGTTTGCAGAATGTACGGTAGCAAACTGCTCCTTACTTAAATCAATCGGCGCAAACCTAAGTATATTGTCGGCAACGTCGGTAAAACGCCTTGCGTCGGTTCCCGCTGTCAGTAAAAACGGTGCAACCGCCACGTCCGGGAAGTTTTTATTAAGCACTTTTTCGACTGTTTTAAAGGCTTCGGCTTTAAAATCGGTCGGCGTGCAATAGTCGCGTTCGATTATATCTATCGAAACGCCGTACTTTTCGCCGATTTTTTCAATCTTTTTCAAACCGCGTGACAAATCGTCCTCTCGTACGCAACGCAAAAACATCGTCGTTTCGGCTTGTTTCGCGCGGACTTGAGGTTCGCATATATCCCCCGCGTTTAAAGTCGTAAAAGCAACGGACGTAGTAAGCATCGCGCTTGCGGCAGGGATTTTAGACATTATTTTTTTGATTATCGGCGAAAACAAATTAATGTTTCCGAACAAAAAGTTCATCGGAAACGTCATATATTTAACGTGCGACGTAAACGTTTTTTTGACTTCGGGCGAAAAACTCGCCTTAAAAATCTTGTTCTTTTTATCGGCGACTTCGTTTATGAAAAGCGAAAGCCTTTCGACGGCGCTCGAGGAGGATTTTCCGAAACCGCTATGCCCTTTTTCGTCGATTTTCGCCGTACATTTATATAAATGACGGCTTTTTTCGTGTACGGCAACCATCGCGCTTTTGCATTTTACGCCGGGAATCATCCCTTCCGTTATTGCGCCGCCCTCGTCCAAAACGGTATCGAAACGTATTCCGTTTTTCTTGAAATATTCGGTTGCCAAAACCATTCCGTCACCGCAGGTTTCTTCGTTGTTCGACGAACCGATATAAACGTTTACGCCGTCGAAAGAAAAATCTTCGGATAAAAGTTCTTCGCACGCTTGAAGTTCGGCAAACAAAGGCGTTTTAGTGTCGATTGTTCCCCTGCCCCATAAAAAGCCGTCCTTTTCGGTCACCGTAAACGCGTCGGTTTGCCAGCCTTCGCCCGAATCCACGACGTCATGGTGACTCATAAGCATCACGTTTTTACGCGCGTTTTTGCCCTTTATGACGTAAACGAAACAACCGCTTCCGAAGGTTAGTTTTTCGGCGCGTTTCGTTAAATTCGGGAATTCCTTTTTTAAAATTTCGTAAAACTTTTCGTATTCGGCGTTATTTTCGCCGCTTTTCGTAAAAACGGTTTTGCAGTTTATCATTTTCGACAAAACGCGGATGTACTCGGCGTTTCGAATATCGGTCGCGCCTTTACGATCGGCGTACAAGCCAAGCGATTTAGTTTTCATCGCAACCCTCCTTCGTATGATTTTTTATGGAATCGACGACTTTATTTTCGTCGTACAAGATAAAGAATATAAGCGACACTAAACTAAAAAATCCCGCGAACACGCCCGTAAGTTTTACGCCGAGTAAACTTACCTCGTTACCGGCGGCACCGATAGCCAAAACGCTTGAAACTATCATTGTCGCCAAAGAGTTTGCAATCTTTTCGATAAATGTTTTCGTTGCCGAAAAAATACCTTCGCGGTTAACGCCGTTTTCCAAACTGTCTTGTTGGATTATATCGCTCATTATGGACTGCGGTAAAATATTAATCGCCGCGAAAGGAAACGACACCACTACCCCCATAAAAAGCCCTAATATAAGTTCGTTACCGGGGACGAGCGCCGCGATTTTATCGCCGAAAAAGATAAAGGCGAAAACAACGGTAAACACTACGCTTGCTGCGACAAGCATTACCTTTTTACCGTATTTTTTACTGAATTTGACGATAATCGGAAACAAACAAAGCGCAACGCCTATCGCCGACAGCATTACCAAAAAGGACTGAGATTCTTTAACGTTTAAAAGCATCGTTATGTAGTAAAGCATCGCCGTTTGGAAAAACGCCATCGACACGTAACTGAACAAATCGCCGGCACTGAAAATAATAAAGTTTTTGTTTTTGAAAACGGTTTTTATCGATTTAAACAAATTTTCCTGAGGTTTGACGTTTTGTTCGACGTAATCTTTTTCCTTAATGGCGGTTGCGCCCGATAAAACGCATACAAGCCCGATAGCGGCAAACGCCGTAAACACTATTCTCCAAGAAGCAATCGCGCTAAATCCCGCTTTTTTAATAAGGTCGACAAACAAGGTCGCTGCATACATAAAAGAACTCGAACCCATGAAAAAAGCGGTGCTTATGCCGTAATAGGTTACGCGGTCGTTTGCGTCGGGAATGATTTCGGGGACAAGTGCGTTCCTCGGAATAAAATAAAAAGTATACGCAGTGTAATACGCCACAAGGAAAAAACCCACCCAAACGGCGTTTAATAAAGAGCCCGATTTAAAGGGTGCGAAAAATATCATCAACACCGACACGGCATACGGTACGGCAGCCCACTTCATAAAGGGCGTTCTTCTGCCGTCTTTATGAGTGCATTTGTCGGAAAGACTCGCAACAAGCGGATCGGTAACCGCGTCGACGATTTTTCCTATCGCGGTTAAAAGCGCCATTACCGTAATAAATCCGAGCAACTTGTTTTCGGGAAGCAGCGAAGGTATTCCGCTTTTTTCGGTCGGCTGAAAAAAGTAAACGAGGTAATTGCCGATCATACCGTTAAACAGCCCTTTCGCTACATCCGACAAACAGTACCTTATCGTTTTCCTTTTTGAAAGCGTTTTTTTCATATCTTGGTTTCTCCGTAAAAAATTATTTTCAAATAAAAAGTTCTCGATAGATTATATCACTATTCGCGACATAAATCACCCGAATAAAGCAAGTAAACTCGATTTTTATTTTTTTAAAGCAAAAAGTTTGTTACGTTAACTCTTTTGCAAAAACAAAAAATCAAACAAAACGTGAAAAAATCAAAACAAAAAAGTCTTGCCATACCCTATGGAATATGATATACTAAAAACGCGTTAAAGATTTTTTGTATTGCATCGGCGATAATCCGAATTCTTTTTTAAACATTTCGGAAAACCTTTGCAAGGACGAAAACCCTACCGAATAAGCGATTTCTTCCATCGACAAAGAAGAATTTTCCAAGTACGCCTTTGCTCGGTTTAATCGAATTTTCGTCAAATATTTATAAGGCTTTTCGCCCGTTCTTTTTAAAAACAAAGTCGAAAAATAGGAGCGGGAAAAACCGGCTTGCTCGGCAAGCGAAGAAACGTCGATGTCTTTATGATAATTTTCCTCGAGATAGCGAAGCGCAAAAGACATTACGTTGTCGCAATCGTTCGGCTTAGAAAGCGTTTCGCCGGTTTTTATAGACTCCAAAACGTTTAAAAGAAGAAGCCAAACGGTCAAGGAATCGATTGTTGCGGAAGTTTTTATTTGCGTTAAAGCGTTTTTTAAAGCCATTAATCCGCTTTTGCGGTAAGGCATGCAAAGTAGCGCGGTGGTTTCCGAAATCAACTTTTCGGCATAGGCGCCGTTAAAAGCGATCCAACAATATTCCCACGGCTCGTCGATATCGGCGCGGTAAGTCGTTACCTCGCCCGGTCGTATCAAAAACGCGTCGCCTTCTTTAAGATTTGTAACGACGCCGTTTCTTTCCATCGTACCCTTTCCCTTTTCGATTAAGTGCAAAAGATAATATTCGCGCACGGCGGGACCGTAGCAATGACCGCTCGGCGTTTTATGAAAACCCGTTTCGACTACGTACACGGGCTGCGAAGTATCGGAAATCAAATAATAGGAACTTTGATCTCCTCTTTCAAAATTTAAAATGCGTATTTGCACGAAATTCACCGCCTTATACGACTTTTTCTATGACGAAAAGCCAACGAAAAAACAAACAAATCGTTTAAAAGCTATTCTTAAAACAGTATAGCATAAAATAATAAAAAAATCAATTAGGAGACAACAAAAAATGAAAATTACTTTTATCGGCGCAGGCAGTACGGTATTTGCGAAAAACGTACTCGGCGACTGCATGCTTGCCGAAGGTTTACCCGAATTCGAAATCGCATTACTCGATATCGACGCGCAAAGATTGCAAGAATCTTTTTTACTTATCTCGGCGCTCCGCGATAAGTACAAACCCGCAGTTAAGGTTGAAAAATACCTTGCCGACCGTGCCGAGGACGCATTCCTCGGCGCTAATTACGTAATAAACGCCATTCAAGTCGGCGGCTATGAACCTTGCACGGTAACCGATTTCGAAATCCCCAAAAAATACGGGCTTCGTCAAACCATCGCCGACACGCTCGGCATCGGCGGAATTTTTAGGGGCTTAAGAACTATCCCCGTTATGAAAAAATACGCCGATATTATGGAAAAGGTCTGTCCCGACGCACTGTTTTTGAACTACACAAACCCTATGAGCATACTTTCGGGGTATATGCAACGTTACACGGGTATAAAAACGGTAGGGCTTTGCCATTCCTGTCAGGTAGTCGCTTCCGCCCACGCGGACGACTTGGAAATGCCCGAACTTAAAAACGCCGTTTATACCCTCGGCGGTATCAACCATATGTGCTGGCTTTTGTCGCTGCAAGATAAAAACGGCAAGGATATTTACCCCGAATTTAAGTCGCGTATGAACGAAAAACAGCCTAAATGGGATCTTGTTCGCCTCGAAATAATGAACAGATTCGGATATTACAACACCGAAAGCAGCGAACACACGTCGGAATATCACCCCTATTTTATCAAAAAGGATCATCCGGAATTAATCGAAAGGTTTAATATTCCCCTCGACGAATACCCTCGCCGTTGCATAAAGCAGATAAACGACTGGAAAGAACTCAGCAAAAAAATATTGGATCCCGAAAACGTAAATCACACGCGTAGCAGAGAATACGGTTCACGAATTATAGAAGCCGTCGAAACGGGCGTTCCTTATAAGATTTACGGTAACGTTCAAAACACGGGGCTTATAACAAACCTCCCGACGAACGCTTGCGTCGAAGTGCCTGTCATGATTGACGAAAACGGGCTTAATCCATGCTACGTAGGGGCGCTTCCCGAACAACTTGCAGCACTTAATTTGACTCATATCGCCGTCCACAATATGACTATTCAAGCCGCCAACAGTTTGAAAAAGGACGACGTTTATATGGCGGCGTATCTCGATCCGCATACACGCGACCAACTTACGATGGACGAAATAAAATCGCTTTGCGACGATTTATTCGAAGCCCACGGCGATTGGTTGCCCAAGTTTAACTAATTTGTTTGTAAATTTAACGTTTTTTACCCGTTAATCGGCTTATAGGCAGACTTTTTACATAATTGGGTTCGCTTTGACAACGATTTCGATATCGAAATTTACTTAGATCGACGGTATGAAAAACAACATAAGGTTTACAACAATACGTTAAGCGGGCTGTTTGTTCGAACATATTTTTTACGATAGCACAACACCCGACAATTTATTTGTCATAAATTTTAAAAGGGCTGCCGCAAGTTTACGATAAACTTGCGGCAGCCTTGTTTTTTAGTAATACTATTTTATCTCTTTCTCGATACGCTGTTATTTGCAACGTTTAATTTTCCGATAACACATAAAGAAAGGTCTGTAAGATTGATAACTTTTCGTCATTTTTAGTCGATAATCGACCTATAGGCAGACTTTTTTAAATTTTCGGCTATGTTTCGTTACTTTTCATTGCATCGACGACTTTAAACGTCTCCGCCGCTTTGCGACACATTTTACTCGCTACAGACTACGCTCGCCCATATAAGGAAACTCGTTTTTTCGGCGGCTTTTCGCGATTTACTCGTAGATTAAAGTTTCGGGATGAGAAAAAACCAAATCTATATTTTTGTTCGGGTTTTTTAGTAAATTCAACACGCCGCCTTCCTTTGTTCCGCGCTTAGTGTCGAAAACAAGTTTTCGATACGGTTTAAAACCGCACTTTTCCTGCACTTTTTTCGACCGCAAGTTAAAGTCGTAATATCCGCAAATAATAAAGTCAAGTTTAGTAACGTTAAAAAGATAATCGATTATCGCTTTAACGGCTTCGGGCATAATTCCCCTTCCCCAATAGTCCTTTGACAGAACGTAACCGATTTCCCTGCCGTTATAATCGTTAAATTCGGTAAAAGCGTCTTCCCTTCCGTATTTTTCGATTCCGACAGAGCCTATAACTTTACCGTTCGCCTTAAAAACTATGGCAAAAATTTTATCTCCTTTTATAAAATTATTTAAAATTTCTTGAGAAATTTGTTTGTTTTCGTGATGTTGCCAACCAGCCATTTCGCCGACGCCTTCAACCGAGGCATATTCGAAAAAATCGTCTAAATCAGACTCTCGAAACGGTCGTAAAAAAAGTCTGTCCGTTTCTATCGTTATACCGTTTATTTTAAACTCTGCGTTCATTATTGCCGTCGCTCCTATTACATATACTCGAATTTATTTGCTAAAAACAAATTATCCATATTATATCACAGATTTTACTTTTCCGCAACGCAACAGACATTCTAAACGAAGATTATAAAGCAAGAACGGTTGAAAATTACACAATCGGCGTAAGGTGTTCTAAAAAACCGAAAGATATTCTTCTACTTCCCGAAGAAAAACCGATTGAATTCAATTATGAAAACGAAATTGCAAAATTTGCTTCGCAAAATAAAAATATACTAAACATGTATAAAGTCGTTTTATAAAGAGATATCTTCCCGATTTATATTTCATTGTACCGCACACATCGATTGTTTTAAGTATAATATACGAGAAAATCGTTCCGAATGATAACTAATATAGAATCAAGGCGTACGCCTTGTATAGCGTCACTTTACCGTAGCCAAAAAGAAACACATGGTGCTAAAAAATTTTCACAAACTCAAAATTATACCGACGAGAGAAAAAGGGCGAT
>CAYNYV010000046.1:0-12074 GCA_964401515.1 uncultured Christensenella sp. | reverse complement strand
AAAGACGATATCTGGAAACGTTTTAAAAACTCGTCCGTCGTGCCGAAAAGTACGGGCCTACCGACGGCGTCTTTACGACCTACGACCTCGATAACTTTCATTTCGAGAAGTTTTTGAATAGCGTACTCGCTGTTGCCGCGGATTTCTTCCAAGTCAAGACGCGTAACGGGTTGTTTATAAGCAATGATGGCGGCTGTTTCGAGCATACTTTTGGAAAGTTCTCTTTCCCTTATCGGGTTTAAAACGAGCGAAACTTGCTCGCCGTACTTAGGGTTAGACGCAAACTGCAATTTGTTGTTGAAAATAAGCAAATTTATTCCGCAAGGATCGGAATATTTTTCTTGCAATTCCTTTGCGGCTTTTAAAATTTCTCTGTCGGTGTACTCTATTCTTTCGGAAATATCGCTTATAGCGACGGCTTTTCCGCTGACAAACAAAATAGACTCAATTATATTCGTCAATTTCTCCAAGATCTTCTTCCCTCCTGTCAGGATTTAAAGTAATTGTAATATCGTCGTAAATGGCTTTTTGTTCAACCATTATGTATTGGTGTTTTAAAAGTTCCAACATCGCCTGAAAGGTCGTAATCATTTCGCTTTTAGTCGAAAATTCGGTAAACAGTTCGAAAAAACTGCAACTTTCGCGTTCCAATAAAGTTTCCTTGATGAACTCGATTTTATCCCTAACGGTAAATACTTCTTTAGGAATGCTCTTATCGGAATTTTTATTGACTTCTCGTATGTCAACCTGCTCCATAAGTTTTGTAAAGGCTTTAATAAGCCCTTGCAAAGTAAAATCCTTGTAAACGATACGAACGTCGAAAGCCGTTTCATCGGGATCCTTATAAAAGCGGTCGACGGTTTCCTTTTCCTTAAGTTGTTCGGCTTTTTCCTTAAAAATCTTATATTCTTCGATTTTACGTATAAAGGCTTCTTTAGGATCTTCTTCAGCCTCTTCGACTTCTAACGCCGGAAGAACCGATCTTGCCTTTATTTCGAGAATCGTAGCGGCAATCGCCAAATATTCGCTTGCCTTCTCGATATCGAGTTGATCGAGCGACGATATATACGCCAAAAACTGTTCGGTAACTTCCGAAACGAAAATATCCTTTATTTCGATTTGAGCCTGTTTTATCAAATACAGCAGTAAGTCGAGCGGACCGTCGAAATTATCGAGTTTCGTATTGTAATCGACGACCGATTCGAACTTATCTATATTTACTTTCTTCTTTTCGTTAGCCACAATGTTTTCCTCAAAAAAATCCTTAATCGCGATTACGCGACAATTAAATTAAAAATCCAACCCCAAAACGCACTTATCGGCGCGCTTAAAAGTCCCGTAAACAAATTCATTATAAATCCGAAAAGGTCTATATACGCAAGCACGGGAATATAATCCGTCAACCAATTTATCGCAAGCAAAACCATTAAAATAATCGTTCCGCGTTGTTTCAAAAATCTAACGACCTTGCTGTTGGGGTTTTTACTGAAAATGACTTCGACAACCCTAAACCCGTCCAAAGGATACACGGGTATTAGGTTAAAGACAGCCAGATTCAAATTAAGTGCGAATATATATTGCAAAGTTTTGACAAGCAAATTGCAAGCAAGCGTCGCAAAAACCGAATTAACGGTAAGCGTCGCCACCCAATACGCTGCAAGAAGCATTATCGGATAGAACAAAAACGCCAATATGATATTTACGACAACGCCCGCTATCGCAACGAAAAAGTAATCCCTTTTCAAGTGCTTGAAATTGTATGGATTAATCGGCACGGGTTTTGCCCAGCCGAAGCCTACGACAAGAAGCATTACAAGCCCGGCGATGTCGAAATGCGCAAACGGATTAAGGGTAAGCCGACCTTGAACTTTTGCCGTATCGTCGCCGCATTTGTGCGCGACAAACCCGTGCGCGACTTCGTGTGCGGGCATAACGACTAAAATTGCGAGAAATATCGCAACGTATGTAATTATAGTTTCGGTAGTCATATAAATATTTTAATGCAAACTCATAAAAAAAGCAAGAAATTTTCCTTTTCTTGCTCCATAATTTGTTAAGATATTGTTAAGATTTAAAAAATTATGCGTTTTTGTCCTCTTTTTTGTCATTATTTGCATTATTCGACCTACTTTTAAAGGGATTTACTTGGCTAAGGACTACGGCGCAAAGCATTAAAAAGCAACCTAAAAACTGCAAAGGTTCTTCCTTTATAGGCGTGCTTGTAATAAGACATGAAATCACACCGAACAAAAGTGCGAAAGCAGATTCCATCGAAAGTAAAATGGAAACAATCGTCGGATTAGTATCTTTTTGAGCAATGATCTGTAAAGTATAGCCTACGGCGCTCGAAAAAATTCCGAGATACAAAAGGGGCAATATCGCTTGCGACATATTGGTAAAATCAACCTTTTCCGAAAACAAGGAAATTATCCCCGACACAACGCCCGCGACCAAAAATTGAGCGCACGAAAGTTTTACGCCGTCAACAAAACGAACGAAATAATCGACGAAAAGTATCTGCACGGCAAAAAAGAACGCCGACGCGATAAGATATAAGTAGGAAACGTTTATCGTCGCCGTTTGCACTTGACAAATAAGCGCAAGCCCTATTACCGCCATGCCTACCGAAATCCAAATGTTCACACTTGCTTTTCTCTTTAAAAACACGCCGAAAACGGGAACTAAAATCATATATAGGGTTGTAACGAAAGCCGCTTCCCCCGAAGAAGTTCCGCCGATGCCTATCTGCTGAACGTTTATGGCGCCGCATAACGAAAGTCCGCAACATAAGCCGCCGAGTATTAGTTTTTTAACGTCGGCGCGCTCGGCTTCGATTTGTTTTGACTTTTTGTATGCGGTAAACCCGAAATCGACCAATAAAAGGGCGACTACGGCAACCATACACCTTGAAAAATTTATAAAAAACGGAGGCAAAACGTTGCTTAAATTGCCTTGAGCCAAAAACGCCGCCCCCCAAATCGCCGCCGCTAAAAGGGGCAATATTATCTGTCTAACGTATTTTTTCATTAATTCTACCTCGAAAAACAATTAATTTTACAAAAATTGCCCTAACGCAAGGTTAAGACAATTAAATAAAACAATCGACCGTAACAATCTAACACAACTTAACCGATTTGTCAAGCGTTTACGCTCAGTCACAAGTATTGCATATGCATTTTCGACTTTTATAAGTAAGAAACTTTTAAATCGGTTTTTTAACGACAGCCGCCATATTTAACAAGCCGCTAAAACTTATCGATAATTTTAAAATCTTGACGTTCAACGCCGATTTGTGCGATATCTTTGCCCGTTTCACGCTCGGAAAAAATAATTTCCCAATGGTTGTCTATTGCGTACGTACTTATTACGCACCCCCTATCTCCTTTATGCACTCCTTCCATTGCGTATTTCGGCTTTTCGACAATCAGTTCGACCGCATCGTATTCTTTAACGTCACATTCCGTTAACATATAATTTTTTCTTCTAAAGTGTCGTAAGTCTTTTCGAATTTTAAGCCGACGGCTTTAAAATAATCGGACGGTTGAGGCTCCTCGTAAGCAAGTTGAAAAGGCACGTCGTAAGAAAGTTCTTCAACAAAACGTACCATGGAGGTACTTAAATCGTTAAATAGTTTACACTTATCGCCCAAACTTTCCTTTTCAAGCCGTTTAAACAATAAATTTAATATTTTTTTATCGTTTAAATCGAAACGAAAAAAATCGCAAATCATCGTGCCGAACTTTTCAGGCGCGATAATATTATCCGCGATAGAAAACACAAACGAACCTTGTTCTCCGTTAAATTGTAAATCCAAATCGGAAACCATCGTAAAAAATTCGTTAGCGTTTTCAACAACGAGCAACTGAACAAAATCGTCACTTATCAATAGTCCGGTTTCCAAATGAATATGTGATATTGCGATTGGATTTTTCATATTTCAACCAGCCGGTCGGTAGAGTCTATAACGACTTTTTGTTCTTCGCCGACCAAGTATTCTATTTTTGAAAATTGATTTTCGGTTATTTCCAATAATTCGACGACGCCGGATTTAGGCAAATTAGAAGAAACTTTTTGTTTTACCGAAACACTTGTTACGTTATTGATAACAAGTTTCGTATACACCGACTTTTGCATCATGATAAAACCGTTTTTAATCAAAAATTTACGAAAACGGTTATACTCTCTTCTGTCTTTATCGGTTATCATGGGTAAATCGAAAAATAAAAGCAAACGCATAAATTTATAATTCATCGGGAGTAATTTCATCAGGGAAAACGATTAAACTTTCGTCCGAATCGTTCAGTGCGCGAAAAACGCTTCTTACGTATTGTCTTATGGCTAAATCCAAAGTCGTATTTTTGCCATCGATTAAAACTTTAAAATTCAAAACGTTTGCGAGTTTCTTTTTAAATTCCTTGTCGCCGTTAGGCAAACTTAGTGATAGTCTGTCAATCGTAACGCGAAAAGGCTCCATAAGATCGCACCCTAAATTGAATTGATTAAATTCATTGTCATGCCAGATACCTAACTGCGTTAAATATCCGCAAGAAACAATTTCACGATTAAACGCCGACAAAATAACGGCATATCCATAATTTAAACAACCGTTGATAAATCCGACGCCTTGACGAGAACCACCTTGCAATATACAATTAAAATATACTTTAGCGGCATGTCCTTCACGGTTGGTTACGTCGTTTGCTTCGACGTTTTCGGCATAAGAATATAAAAGTTCGCCTTGCTCGATAAAACCTTTATTTGTTAGGTGGGAAGCTTGCTCTAAAATTTTTCTTTTTATGATTTTTCGCCACACTTTAGCTTTTATTTCGGCAGTCCAGGCAATTTGCTCCTTATATCTTTTTGAAGAATTGTAAACGCCGTAATAAGGTAAAAGTTCTGACGAAGGATTACATTTTTCATCGCAAAAAATGACTTTCACGTTACTTTTTATCAGCTCGTTTAAAAGAGAAGCCGTAATAGACACAGCGGTGCTTTGTACTATTAAAGTGTTAACTTCCGAAATATGTATCTTTTTTTCACCTTCTCCCCTAATCACGAGATAGTTAAGACGAAACTCTAACTTCGCCCTGTTTTTTACGACAACCGTACGAAATCCCATTGCTATATCTTTTTAACGCGAGTAATAAGTCCGCAAGGAGATTGGCTGATTATTTGAAAATCAACGTTGGTTATATTTTTAGATAAACGTATTAAGCCATCATTCTTAGCGCCGCCTATTAATGTCGTGTCTACAACGCCACCACCGGTTTTCATATACTTAATTAATTCAAATAATAAATAAGCTTGCTTGAGAACCGTTAAATTTTTAAACGTATCTTCTTTCTCGACTAATTTGTTATACAATGAAGAAATTGTTGAAATCCCTTGATAACTTTTCATTTTTAATTTATCAAGTACTTGTCTATATAAAGCTTCATTTTGAATTCGGTCAATATAAGATTTTACTTCACCAAAACGGTTCGTAGACATTATGAATTTTTCATTTTCCTTTTCTTCATCGGATAATTTATCAGATTTATCTTGTTCTAGTAATTTTAATAAAATTTTAGCATAAGCATCAGTTTTTATATCTGTAAACCATTGCTGCGCATTATGCAGTAATATTCTATCAGATACCCCTGCAAGCCACCCAAAGAAGCCATTGATACAAACAAGTTGTTTTATTTTTAATTTAGCAACAATTTTAGGATTCTTAAAGCCTTTACTATCAAAATATTTTTGTAGCCTTTCTATATCACCACTACAACTATATTCCTCAATTATAGGGACAGGCTCTAAAGTTTTAAGTGTTTTGACTCCTTTCTTATATTCTAAAATAACAAAGTACGCAGGGTTGACACGCGTAAAACCACCATATTTTTCAATTTGCATGTATGGCAATCTATTTTTCAAAGGATATGATATTGATTTATCATTTTTCTTTAAAACCGTTTCATCATAGAACTTACCTTTGTCCACGTAAGCATATCTTGTAACGACAATACTTCTCGGCCTTTCCAAAATAGACTTGACACGGCTAATTTGTTGTTTACCCTGCCAAGCGCCGACGATTGGTGTATCGTACAATGTTTTTAAATTACATTCGCTCCAAACGCTATCGTCTATTCTGCGATAACGATCTTTAACGGAAGAAAATTTAGTATCGTAAATATTACCTACCACGACATTTAAATAAGCGTCGCGCGCGTGGTGCAAATCGTTTATATCACGACATTTTATTATATCGAATCTTTGTCTGAAATCGGTAACGTTAGAAGCTTTACTGTATACTATCTTAGTTTCGGGAAATTTTATTTTAAGTAAGTCCGCCACGGCTTTAACTGTTTGATTGGTTACGACTAATTGACGATTAACGAAGTCATTAAAATCGTCACCGTCCAAAGGTTTTGTACGAGTAAGCAAATTATATTTCTTTTCGCTCATTAAACCTTTGTCTTTCAAACACTGCCAAAATTTATGCTGATTCGTAAAATCGTTCTGCAAAGGATACGTGTCTTTTTTTGACTCGTTTTTGCTTCTTAAAACAAGCACTTTGTTATCGAGGCTGTCGTCCTTTATTTTTGAACGCGGGAATATGTGGTCGACATCGTATAAGTCTGTGGCTAATTTATCTAAATCGATCACCTCACCGCTATAAGCGCACCGTCCTAACTGCATAAAATATAGATATAGTCTTTCGGAACGCAGTTGAGAATCAGTTTTCACGTTCAATTCTTCTAATAACCTATCGATATCACGACAATCCTTACCTAATCCGTCGTAAATCGTTAACAATTGATTCTTTCTCGATACAGTACGTCTTTTATCCTTATCTTCTTTGCGCGTTACTTCGATAAAAATTTTGTCGGGAGATTTTCCGACGGCGTTTACATATTCGTCCACCATAAGAAGCGACTGCCAAATACCGCGTTTAACGAGGGGTGAAACATATAAATCGTTCACGTCTTCATACTTAACGACATTTTCGCTGACGCCGTTTTCGTTATCGATTGCCTTTTGAAAACTATACTCTTCGGCAAACAATAATTGATTTAAATTGTAATTCGTATTATAAAGTCTTTCCAACACTGAGTACGCAGCGCCGGTTACGTCGTCGAAACCGCCGTATAATTCGGTTAAAAATTCCTTGGAAAGCCTCCCAAAGTCTTTAAAAGAAGTTATTCCTTTAATTTGCTTAATATTATCGATAACAACAGAAAAATGACCGTACTTTTTTTTAAGGTAATCTTCGACTAATTGTTTGTCAGTGCAAAGCGTATGCCTTAAAATTATATCTTCGCAAACAAAAGGATGTGTATCGACAAATTCGCCTAATATGTTTTTAAGCGTAATATATGAACCCATACCGCATTTCATTTCGCCGTCAAAACCACTTATCGATAAAGCATTTTTCTCGTTTTCCGGTATTTGTCCGGTTCTAAAAAGATAATTTTTAATATTCTTAACGGTTACTTTCTTATTTTTTAAAAACAATTCCTTAAAGAATTCTTGTTTGAGTTCTACCGAAATAGGTACTTCGTTGATTTTAATTTTGTTTATTTGGTTTAAGACGTCGAACGCCTGATAATACATAGAACACTTCGGCAAAACGTCTTTACCTCTTAAATAGGTGCATTTATTAGTCATTCGCTTAATAAATGCTTCGTTAGAGGCGTTTTTATCGACTTTTTTATCAAAATTCCAAGGCGTTATTCTGCCGCTTTCTTTTTTAACTATCCAACTATTACCATGTGTTCCGTTAAGCGGACCTATGTAATAGGGTATTTTGAAACTGAAGATCAAACGTATTTTTCCTACGGGCGAACAACCCTCTTCGTCCTCATTTGCAAATTCGGGATATTTCTCAACCAAATTATCTAATATTGCGACAAGTTCAGCACCATTTAACTGATGAGGGAAAAGTCCGTTGTCTGCATGCAAAATTTTGGGCAAAAAAGTGCCGTTTGATATTTCCGACTGTATATCATTATAAATCGTTTCATTGTAATCGGCTATTACGCTTTCACCAAGAGTTTTCTTTAAAAAAGCAAAAAACTCGTCGTCCTTACATTTTTTAACACCCAACTTTTTCTTTTGCGGTTTAGAGTACCCTATATACTTCGAGTAATTATTAACCTTGTCGTCGACCAATTTAAAAATTTTGAAATATGTGCCCTCAACACAATAATCTTTAACGAATTTTTTAAGTATTTGTAAATCGCTTTTGTGTTTTTCATAAATACCAACCATTGCAGAAGAAACGTTTTTATAACCTTTTAGAATATTCTCAAGTTTCAAATAGTTATAAATCGCTCGGGCTGCGCTTATCGCTTCAAAATAATCGCCGTAAGCGTCTTGCTTACTTTCAAAATCCTCATCGGTTATATCTTTAAAAGAAAGTTTTTCCTTCTTTAAATCCTCGTCATCAGGGTCAAATAACTCACTCACCTTTACTTTACCGCCCAAAATAAGAGTAATATAGGCTTTCTTTCTATCATTATCGGCGCTTAAAATTTCAAACGCCTCACGTTTTTTATCGTTAAGTCCTTTTTCTTTATTTAAAACAAGATCCTTAAATGTTTCAGCATCGTTTACGGAAAAAGAAATACTTTCCTCGTCAAAAATATCGTCTACGACTATATTAAATTCGTCAAAAAGCGTTTTAATATCTTTAGTATTTTGATCGCCCTCTCCTTCGAATAAAAAATGTCCCCTATACTTGATAATATGATGCAACGCCAAATAGTAAAGTCTAAGGTCTTCTATACCGTTGTCACCGTCGATTAAATCTTTTCTAAGATGAAAAATCGTGGGGTATTTTTTATAAAAATCCTTATCCGTAAAATCATCGTCGGCGAATAACGAATATTTGCCCTTCAGAGATTTATCTTTGTCTTCCTCATAAAAGCCACTGTTATTAAGTCGCAAGAAAAACGTTTCGTCTTCCATAAAAGAAGCAAAAACTTCTTGCAATAAATCGATTCTTTGTTTTCGACGTTCCAAGCGCCTACGGGACGTACGTTTAGTTCGCCTTTCCTCAGCGCTCTTTGCTTCGTCGAAAAGCCTAACTGTCCACAGATCTTTACCTTTTGCACGCAAAAGTTCGTAATTTTCATCGGTACAAGCCATTCCGACGGAATCGGTACCAATATCCATTCCCAAATAAAATTTTTTCATTTTTATCCTCCTAATCATTTGACAATTATTTTTATCATTGCTATAATCTTGCTATAGAATAACAAGACGAGTTCAAATAAAAATTTATTCTAATCACTTATTCGCATTGGGCGAAGAAGAAGGCTGTCGCTTTAAAATCGCGATAGCCCTTTTCATTGCAAAGTAAACGCAACGTGAGCTAAATCGCTCAAAATCATCAATAGTTTTAAATACTTACGCAGTACGCCACAAAATCGCAAGTATAGACGCTAAAAGTGTGACGATATACAACCCTAAGTGGCTGACGATATTCACCGCAGTTTTCGCGCGGCTATAATATACAATGTCTTGCGACACGGATAAAAAAATTGTATCCCTTGAGGGATACAATTTTTTTGGTGGAGATAGTCGGGGTCGAACCGGCGACCTCTTGAATGCCATTCAAGCGCTCTACCAACTGAGCTATACCCCCACGGCACAAAATATATAAACAAAAATCGTAAAATATTTTTTACCATTACATATTAAAATAAAAATCAAATATTGTCAAGCGGAATAATATAATATTTCAAAGTTTTAGCAAAATTTATAGCTAAACGGCGGTTAAAAGTCTATAATTTCGGTCAAAAACGAAATTTACGGCGTGCTTTAAACGATAATTTTTAAATTTGTTAAATCGGTCGGTAACGGCATTAACGAAAACAATCTTGTAAAAGTGAGGAAAGTCGCCAAGCGAGAAGTACGCAAAGCGACTTCCCTAAAAATTAGTGTGTAAATTTAGAAATATTTATTTACATAATACACATCTCTTAATTTACAATATTTTAAATTTTTAATATTCTTGCACCTGCTTAAAAAGTGATTCGAACGACTGAAGAAATTTTTTATCGTCAACTAAATCGATTCCGACTATATGTCCGTGATGCGTGTAACAAACCGCTTCGCAAAGCATTAAACAGCAATTAGGTTCGTCGTGTTCAGGTATTCGCTCGCCGTTGTCATCAAAAATATCGATCGCTAAATGCGAGGAGTACTTTTTTAAATTCAACTCGCCATGCAAAACATATATAGTATAATAAAAATTTCTTTTACGCAATTCTTCTTTTAAAAGAAACATGAGCGGAAGGTTACAAACTTTTTCAAGACACTCGTTTTCATATTTTTCGATTTGCTCTATAGTTACATTCTTGTTAAAAACCATGTCCACCTCATGATTGTCTTTACAGACATATGTTTTGGATTCCATGAATTCAGTTGAAAATGTAATCCATGTGGAACATGATTTTGTAGTTCCAACGAGCGCAAAGAACCTCTTGTATTTGTAAACCTAATTCCAAAATACTCTTTATTTTGGTGATTGGTTGGATTTAACCTCCCTATTTTATCAATAGATTTTATGTTAAAGTTATAACAGAACAATGAAGCTATAGTGCCCAATGTCGCTATCGCAGCAGTTGTCAACATCAGACCATGATACCATCTGTCACTTAATCCTGCATTAGTCATCCAATTATTTGCAGTAAAAGCTTCTTGATATTCAGCAGAAGCGAATAAACCACTACCAATCCCAGCGATCGCAGTTACTCCACCAACTATACCTATAAAAGTTGCTCCACCAATACCTGCGACAATCGCCATTCCGCCAGAAATTAATGCAGGTATAGTTACTAACGTTAAACCAATAGCAGTTAATATATTGTTTTCAGAAGCTATACCGCCGATAGTTAAGCCAAACCCAACAAGTGCTGTAATGCCTAAAATTAAAGATAGAAGGGGAAACTCACCCGTTTCGTCGGTATTCATCACAGGGTTATTGTTGCAGTAGACGTAAAGGTTTAATAACCCGGGTGATTGAGATAAGACGGAAATAAGTTCTAAATTATCCGCGGAGATAAAACGACAGATTTCGGGATCGTAATAGCGCGTTTGTAAGTAATAAAAACCTGTTTCGTTATCGTAGTAATAACCGCGATATCTAAAAGGATTTTCTTTGCCTATTCCGCTTGTTCCGCCCGACGTTATATTGCCCCAAAAGTCGTATTCGTAAGTTTCCACAACCACGCCGTATTCGTTACAAATAGCGACGACGTCGCCGAATATGTTTTTGACGAAATAATAAGTCGTTCCGTCGTAAACCATACCGGCTATACCCGTTTGGTCGTAGATGTAATATTTAGTGTGTTGTACCGTTCAGCTTTGGTTTAAAACTTCTTCGGCGATGACGGTCGAACCTTCCAAATACATCCTCGTGGTAATTCCGTTTACGGTTTTTTCGTCTTTGATTGTAGAGAAAAGTGGCTCGCCAATGGTTGTACCAATATTTGTTGTCGGTTTTGCGGTGTGGCTTGTATTTGGCTTTATTCCTTTTGACTTCGCGACTAATTGTTGAGGGGCTTCGTTCTAAAATTTCTGCAATTTTTCGAAAAGATAGTCCTTCAGATAGCAATTTTTGTAGATATTTTCTTTCATCTAGTGTAAAATGTGTATAAGACATTGTGCTTACTCCTGTGTAGTTTGTTTTTTTTGAGCAATTACATTTTACACTAAAGTTCGCACTTTGTCTTCTTTTTTAGGTGTTGCACTTCAAATTATAACCTGCCTCTTTCCGTCGTAACTTACCGTCGTTTCGCTTATGCCGTTTTTCGTAATACCCGTTACTCGACCGAGATTGTCGTAATCATACGCGTATTCACCGCCCGCGCCTATATTTTCACACGTAACTTGCGCCGCCGTGTATTGCGAACCCGAAGTCGTGTTTGTTCCGTACGAATAAACGTTGGATACAATATCGCTAATGCCTCGTACAACCGAGTATTCCGCTACCCTACCCATCGAATCGTACGTATAATACGACGTAAACGCCGAACCGTTATATTCCGACGTCACTTGTCCTAAATCATTGTAGTTAGAAGAATAAG
>CAYNYV010000045.1:0-12296 GCA_964401515.1 uncultured Christensenella sp. | reverse complement strand
ACAAATTCATGGCTGAAGAAAAGATCGCCGATAGATACGTCGCCGAATTTTTCGAGTAAGAAGTCTAAAAGTCTGTTTTCGGCAACCGCGGTCAAGATATCGCCTACGGAAACGGCGAAAATAGTGTCAACTATCGTCAAAGGAACGTCTAATTCGTAAACGGCGTTTACAACGTCGCCGAGAGTTACTTTTTTGTAAATTTCGGCAAGCGCTAAAATTTCGCTGTCGCCCGTCAATACTTCGTAAACTTTCTTAACGTCGATCGCAAGGGTAGTCGACAAGAAGTTGTTGTTTTCTTTCTTTTCTGCGGAAAGAAGTTCTTTTCCGATTAAAGTTTCAACGGTTTCTAAAAGTTCGGCAAAGGAGAAGTCACCGTAATAATATATCAATTCGTCCGCAACGTCGGGCGCAATCATAAGACCGAACAAGAAAACGAAATCGGTATCTAATATTCTCTTAAACAAACCGTAGTCGTAGCCTTCGAGTCCGAAAATATCGGTTACGTCGCCGATCGTCAATCCGTCGAAAATATCTTGCAACTGGAATACAAGGTCAGCCATCGTTTGGCTTTGAACCATGTCTACGATTTGAGCAACGGTTATACCGAGAACCTTCTTAACGAACCTTTTTTGAGCGATGTTTTCGGGAACAAACACACCTACGACGTCCGATATCTTTAATTCGCCGAAAGCGTCTTTTATAAGTTGAGCGGTGTCGGGATCGCGAAGTTGTTTTACCGTTACGTTAAACAAACTTGTCAAAACCGCGCCGAAATCACCCGTTACGGTCCAACCGTTTTCAGATTCGGTAGCCGTCATATCGGGTGCGAATTTATTTATAAAGTAAGCGACGGGATCACCGACTCTTATATCGCCGAGTTCTTCAAACCACCAATCCACGTCGGAAACGTTGCTTACTATGTCTGCCAAGGAGAGACCGAATATTGTTTGAGCAAAGTGATTGAAATCACTGTAATCGGCTGCCATTTGATATCTGCACGCGTGGTCGCTCTTTTCAACGAGATTTTGACCTGAAACGGTAAGCACGGCGTAAACGATATCGCCAACGTTGGTATTGCCGAGTTTTAATAAGATTTTTTCTTTCAAAAGTTCTTTATCGCCCGATTGAACTACTTTAATCGTTCCGCCGACGGTAACGTTAAAGAAACTTTCCAATAAAGTTTCGAGATAGGGAGCCGTTACGTCCCAATTACCGTTAACATAGTCGAGTTTTAAATCGTCGATAGGAAGGTATTTATTAATAAAGAAAGCCGTAAGGTCGCCGACGGATATCTGACACAAAACATCCATCCAGAAATCCGCGTTCTTAAGGTTATCCTTAATTTCCGCCGCCGTTAACGTAAGAACCGTTTCCGCCAAAGGCGCAAAATCGTAATATTTTCCGTCGGGAAGATAAGTCGTTTTGCCGTTAACGGTCTTTTCAAACAATATATCGTCTTTTCCGAAAATCTGTAATGCCGTATACGCAAGGTCGGCAATTTGAACGTCGCCGACGACCGATCTAAGGCTGAAATCCGATTTTTCGTCGAATACGGCGACGATACGAGAAATCGAAGTCTCCATCAAGGGAACCAATCTTCCGGCTATATACTTACCGTCTTTACCCCAATTACCGACTTCTTCGGAATATTTGTAACCCGTCAATGCGGAGAAAATATCGCCGATCTTATATTGACCGATGAAACTGTCCGCAATGTCGGAAACCGATTTGTCGCCGTCAAGTAAGTCGATTATACCCTCGAGAATATTACCGACCCTGTAGTCCATTAAAAGACCGATGAAATCGTCGGAAGGTTCAACGCCGGCAATATCGCCGATAGTTAAATCGCCGATAGCTTCGTCGAAGATTCGAATAATATCTTGAGCGGTGTATTCGTCGCGAATAAAGGAATCGACTTTAACGTTAAGTAAAGCGTTAACGATAGAAACGGATTCGAGTTTATCTTGCGTCGCTTCGTCCACGAACGAGAAAACGACATCGCGCAAAGTAGTGCCTTCAAGCGCGACTTTAAGACTCAACTTAAGATTATCCGTTATCTTGTCTTCGCCGTCGCCCAAGATGTCGCTTACCTTAACGGTCCCCAAACGTTCGATAATGAAAGGATAATTACCGTTTTCGTCGGGTTCGAAAATGGTTTCGTAAACGGTCATAAGCGAAAGGTCGCCCGCAGCGGCGTTTATCATACCGACAACGTCGCCTTCGTTCGCCAAAATATCGCCGATGGATATGTCCGCAACGAACGCTAAAAGACCGGTAGGTTCGTTACCGTCTTTATCTACCCATTTTTCGTCTACTTTATCGTAACCGGCAAGGTAACCGAGCTCGAGACCTGAAAGAAGATTTTCGTACGCGAAATCATAACCGCCCGCTTCGTTCTTATCGAAAAGATCGCGAATGGTGGTTTCGCCGAAGACTTTGGTATATTGACCGATTGTTTCGGCGAGTTCTTCGCCCGCAACGTCGGCAAACATATCCAAGATTTCGGAAATCTTAAGGCTTGTTATGTAGGAAAGTTCGCCTTCCATAAGTTCATCCATAACGTCGGCGCCTTCGACGATGTTAAAGATGCCTTGGAAAGGTACGTTACCGATAAGGTTAAGGAAAGTAAAGTCCTTTAACGCGCCGTCGGATTTAACCGAGTAATTCCACTTATGCGCGGCGGCGTCGAAAGTACTTTCAAAAACTTCCGGTAACAACGAACCTATTTTCAACCCCTTAATTGCCGTTATAATGCCGAGCTCGCCCGAGTCCATACCTTCGTCTTGACCGATAAGTTCAGCCAAGGTGTATTCCCCGAGTACGCTTTGCGCTTCGGGGGACAAGTAATTGCTTATAGGTCCGCCCAAAATCGAAGGCAAAATTACATAAAGCGATTTAAGTTTTACGGAATCGAGCATTTTGTCTACGCCGTCCTCACCGGACAACAAAGCCAAAAGCGCAACGCTTTCTAAAGCTTTCCAATCGTTGCTCGTCTGATCGACCTCGCTTACGTCGATGCCTAACGTTTCGAGAAGCTTAGCAAGGTCTAATCCGTATTCCTTTGCAAGGTACGCAAAAGTGTATTCCGTACCACGCTCGGGATCGGACGCGTTTTTGATGAGTTCTAAAAGCTCTTCGATAGACGCGCCGTAGAGATCGCCGAAAGCTTGCTCCAATTGTGCGTCTCCGGGTGCGATAATATCTTCGATCGGGCTTACGTTTTTATAAGCGTAATAAGCGCCGCCGACCACACCGCCGACAAGTGACGTGACAGTAAACACTATACCGAGTAAAAATGCTACTATCCTACGAAAAATGTTTCCCATACTGTCTCTCCTATGGAAATATTTTTGTTTGGCTTTTTACGTGAAAAGGGTAGAGTACCCCCAAAGCCTTACAGATATTATATATTTATTTCAAGCGAATGTCAACATAAAATCTAATTTTTTCGTTAATATTTTTTTATTTTTAAATATTTTTTGTCAAGCGCGTCGGATATGCTTTTCGCCTTTTTTCAAAAACCGTTCGACAAAATTTTTGAAAAAGCCGCCGCATAAACCCGTTTTTGCAGATTATCGTCTAATTTTTATCCGACCGAAAAATAAAAAAACGCCGCCGATATTATCTTTTATCGTCTTTTTCGGCTTATAATCGCTTTTTGACGATTACTTTTTTCGATTTAGAAACGAAACCGCCTCCTTTTTCGGCGAAAAACAATCACAACTTTACAAAAAAATAAGGCTATAAGCCCGTTATTCGCTTTTTTCATTTTTTTAAAAATCCCGAAAAAACGTTTTTGTCGATCGTGTATCCGCGAAAAACGAAAAATTTTTTATTGCCGTTTCGCCGTTTTTTAAAACAAGAATATTGCTTTGTCCTTTTTATCGTCAAACAAAAAATAAAAAACCTTGCCCGACAGGCAGCGTTTATAGGACAAGTATCTCTATCGTTTTTGCTTGACAAAGTTTTTGCATTGAACTATAATTCGATTGTAAAAACTCACCGAGAAAAACGAGTTCGATAAAAAGGAGGTTTAATTCATGGATTACTTAATCGACAAGTACAAACGAGAACTGAAAAGAATGAAAATATTCGTGCCGATACTTTGTATTCTTTGTCTTATTTACGGAATAAGTTCGCTATTAGTCGAAAATTCGCGTTCGGACGGAGTCGGCGCAATCGTCGTCGCCATTATTTCTCCTTTTTTATCGATTATAGACTATAAGATAATCGAAAGGAGAATCGAAGAGCTCGAAGATATGTCGACGGATCCCGACATAAACGTTACCGCGCTTATCGCAAAAGAAAAATACGTTATGATGTTACGGACGCAAAAAATAAGTTTCGCATTGATGGTCGTAATCTTCCTCGCCGTCGCGATTTTCTTCTTCTCTTTTACGCACATGTTTTTAATCTCGGTTCTGATTTCTTTCGCCCTATGTGCCGTTTACGTTCCGGCTTATATTATCGCCCGTTACATCGCCAAACGCGAAGCAAAAAAAGCCGACGAATTTTTAAACACGCCCGGCAAAAATTAAGCATAAAAAACGCCGCTACAAGTCGATTATCGACATATAGCGGCATTTTTGAAAACGACTGTTTAAACTTGATTTTCGCCTTCGACAAACTTTATAAGGTCTTCTTTCGGCATACTACCGACCGTCATACGCAATGCTTTACCGCCTTCGAAATACACGAATGCGGGAATGCTCGAAATTTTAAAAGCCGTTGCAAGGAATTCTTCGTCGTCGACGTTTACTTTACCTACTTTTAATTGTCCGTCGAATTCGTCGGCAATTTGACTAACCGTATCGGTCATCGCTCTACACGGAGCGCACCAAGTCGCCCAGAAATCGACCAAAACGGGAATATCGGATTCTAAAACTTCTTGTTGAAAATTTTCTTTGTTTAAAATTACTTCTTTCATTTATCTATCCTTTTAATTTTTTTGTGGTTTTAAGTTTATGTCGGATACAAGGTAAAACCCGCTAAAAACTTTCCGTGCGGACAATAACAAAACCGAGCCGTAATAAACTATAAATATTGTATATGCAAAAAAAATCTTTGTCAAGTTTTTTCACTTTCATTATCCCTGTGTAGGGAACATTTTATACTCTCTTTTATCATTATATTTTTTTACCGCCCGAAAAACGTTTGACAAAGCGATAACTCGCGTTTATAATAAAGAAACATAAGTTGCTTAAACGCAGGAATACCTCAAAGTCGCTTGAACTAAAGGAGCTTTATATGTTAAAAATAGAAAGATTAACCAAGTCTTACGGCAAAAAGAAGGCAATAGACAACCTTTCGCTCGAAATAAACTCAGGGGAAATTTACGCCTTTATAGGGCACAACGGGGCGGGCAAAACCACTACGTTAAAATCTTGTGCCGGTATTTTAGGGTTTGACGAAGGCGATATCTTTATCGACGGCGTTTCGATAAAAAAAGATCCTATCGCGTGCAAAAAAGTAATAGCCTATATACCTGACAATCCCGACCTTTACACCTTCATGACGGGCATTAAATTTTTGAATTTCATTGCGGACGCGTTCGGCGTTCCGACATTCGAACGACAGTCAAAAATCGACGAATACGCCGAGATCTTTAATATAAAAGGCAATTTAAATCAATCTATCGGCGAATATTCCCACGGAATGAAACAAAAACTTGCCATAATTTCCGCGCTTATACACAGTCCAAAACTAATTATTCTCGACGAACCTTTCGTAGGGCTCGACCCCCAAAGCGCGCATTCGCTTAAAGTCATTATGAGGAAACTTTGCGACGACGGCGCCGCGATATTCTTTTCCACCCACGTTTTGGAAGTTGCCGAAAAACTTTGCGACAAGGTTGCCATTATAAAGGACGGGAAACTTATCGCTTCCGGTACTATGGCGGAAGTAGCCGGCAAAGAAGGGCTTGAAAACGCATTTTTGGAAACGGTCGAACAAAGGAGCGACGAAAATGCTTAAAACCCTTATTAAAAAAGAGTTCGTAGGGTTTTTCGGCAAACTTTTCAAAGGGAAAAAGTCAAAAAACGCCGCAAACAAAAAATCGACGGGAACGGTGGTTTTGTTCGTTGCGTTATTGTTGTTCGTTACCCTGACGTTGGCGACGGCGTTTTTCGGGCTTTTCGTTATGCTTACGCCGAGCGTTTTAGAAAACGACCTGAATTGGTTTTTCGGCGCTTTCGCCGCGCTTTTAGCGACGTTGTTTTCGTTAATCGGCAGTGTTTTTGCGACTCAAACTCAACTATACGGCGCAAACGACAACGATTTGCTGTTTTCCTTGCCGATTCCCCCTTCCTACATATTGATTTCGAGAATTCTCCCCTTGTACGCATACAATCTGTATTTCGTTTCGCTGGTATTAGTCCCCGCCTTTACGGCATACATGATGTTTGTAAACTTTAGTTTTTCCGCAGCCCTTTCGTGGATAGTTTTAATCATAACGATTTCCCTTGTAAGTTTGGCAATATGTTGCCTTATAGGTCGATTAACGGCAGGTTTAACGGCGAAATTCAAAAACAATTCTTTAATGTCCATCGTCGCTACGCTCGTTTTTTTGATTGCGTACGCGTTGTTCATGACAAGCGCGGAAAACGTTATAAACCTAATGATACAAAACATAAGCGTGTTAGCGGCAACATTTAAAAAGTATTTGCCGACGCTTTATTGGACAGGGCTTGCGCTCGACGGTAAATTGCTTTGGCTTTTAGTTGTGTTTTTACTGAACGCGGCAATCATAATCGGCGTTTTTTACCTTTTAGCGGTAAGCTACGTTAAAATCGTAACGAGCAATAAAAGTATTGAACGAAAAAAACGTGCAGGCATTTCCGCATCCGCCGAAAAATCGGTTTTTTCAGCCCTATTATATAAGGAATGGAAACGTTTTTTCGGTTCGGCAGTCTACTTTATAAATTGTTCGATAGGTTCGATATTTTTAATCATTGCGACAATCGCCCTTATCTGCGACGCACAAGAATTTTTCGAACTCGCTTACTATTTGGAAGACTATGAATCCTTTATAGCGCCCTTACTGTTTTTAGCAGCGGCTATAATGTCGGGCAACAACTGCGTAAGCGCGGCTTCGATTTCCTTAGAAGGCAAATCGCTTTGGATAATTAAATCCTTGCCCGTAAACACTTTTCGAGTTTTAGCGGCAAAACTTACGTTACACACCCTTGTTTCGGCACCCTTCGCGATACTTTTTATCGTAACGGCAGGGATTATTACGAGGCTTGACGTTTTTACGATAATTTTACTGTGTATAGCGGCTACGAGTTTTGTATTACTTTCGGGGACTTTAGGGCTGAAACGCAACCTTAAAAACCCGGATTTCGATTGGACGAACGAATCACAACCCGTAAAACAATCGCTAAACGTTCTTATCACCATGCTTGCAGCGACGGGGCTTTCGATTGTACTTAGCGGCGCGACGATAGGGCTTGCGTTTGTTTTGCCGACCTTTGCGGCAATATTGACGATCACCGTTTTAATCATTTCGGCGGCAGTCCTTTATTTAAGGTGGATAAAAATAAAAGGAACGCGACTTTTTAACGCACTGTAATATATAAACATCGACGTTTTTAACAAAAAACGTGCGATAATCGACCTATAGACCAACTTTTTATATTTTTAGTTTTATTTTAAAGGAGATTTTATGTATCAAAAAATAGCGGAATACGTAAACGACGTATTTAAAGAACTACCTGACAATTCGGTAGTAGGTTTTACAAAAAAAGGCTTTGTTGCCTCGATGACGAAAAAGTACGAAGAAAATCTTAGAAAAGGTTTTTCCGAAGAAGACGCTTTCAATAACGCAATCGCACAATTCCCCGAAATTACAAACGTTGCAAACGATATGAAAACCTATATGGGAAAACGTAAAAGTTTTTATACCGAAACTTTTAAAAGCGACGACTTTCATTACTCGCGCAGCAACGAAAACGTTTATAAAAATAACGACACAGCCAATCATTGCAACGATTTTGCTTGCGATAAAAAGACAAAACGCGCCGTAAACAATTTTGCGTCTGTTTTTTGGCCCTTGGTGCTTTGCGCCTATTTTCTGCTAAGCTTTGCCGTTAAAGGGGCGTGGGCGTATTCTTGGACGATATTTATTGTTGCCGCCGCCGTGCAATGCGTGGTAAAGCTTTGCGTTTTCAAAACTCGTGCGGCAAGACTCGGCGCGATTTCGGGTATTTTATGGCTTGTAATAACGAGTATTTACGTTACGGTAAGTTTCGCCACACACCTTTGGCAATATACTTGGATAATCTTTGTTTTCGCATCGGCTATACAGTGCTTTATAAGTGCGTTCTTCTCTAAAACACTCGCCGGCAAGCAAAGCGCGGTCGGCGGAATAATTTGGACGTTGACGGTCGCTATATACTTAGTGGTAAGTTTTTTAACGAGTGCTTGGAATTTAACTTGGATTATGTTTATTTTTGCCGTTGCGGTAAGCAGCGTCGCAAGAATCATAGTGGAAAAAATATATTTAAACAAATAACATGAACGACGTTACAAAATTACTTATCGACCTAAAAGACGATAAAAACGCCGCTTTTGTCGCAAAGCTTACCCCGACGGTCGAAAAAGGTCGCATTTTGGGAATACGAGCGCCTCGATTAAGACAACTTGCGAAAACCTTATATAAAACTCCCGAAGCGGAAGATTTTTTAAGAGATGTTCCCCACTGTTATCTTGAAGAAAACACTTTGCACCTATTTATACTCGGACACGAAAAGGATTTTGAAAAAGCGGCTTTAAAAGTCGATAAGTTTTTACCCTTTGTAGATAATTGGGCGACGTGCGACGGATTTTCGTCGGTGGCGTTCAAGAAAAACCCCGATTCGTTAATTCATTACATTGACAAATGGATAACGTCGGGACAAACTTACACTATTCGTTTCGGCGTGCTTATGTTGATGAAGTATTACCTTGACGAAAACTTTACCCCCGAAGTCCTTGAAAAAGTCGCAAAAATACAATCGGACGAATATTACGTAAATATGATGATTGCCTGGTTTTTCGCGACGGCACTTGCAAAACAGCGGAACTATACTATAAAATATATCGAGGAAAATCGCCTTTCGGATTTTTGCCACAACAAAACCATTCAAAAAGCACGCGAAAGTTTTAGAATTTCGGACAGCGAAAAGGAATATTTAAAAACTTTGAAAAGGTAACATAAAACCTTCAATCGTGCGGCTTAACATATAATTAATGAAAGCGTACGGCTTACTTTAGAACTTTTATAAGTAGCCGTACGTTTTTTTCGTAGCCCCCCCAAAAAAAACAATCGATATTTAAATTTTTTATTTTTTTACCGTATTCTTACGTAAAACGCTTGACGAAAACAAAATCGAATGATAAAATATGATTGAACATTTGAAAAAGCGTTCAAGTATAATGTAAAAAAGGACACTCGCATCGTGAACGAAAGATACGACGAAATCACAGGCAAAATGCCCGACGAAAAAACCATATACGATTTAACCGAGGTTTTTAAAGTCTTCGGCGATCCTACGCGCGCAAAAATAATGTGCGCGCTAAACGTAAAGCCTTTATTCGTCGGCGAAATCGCGGAAATTTTGAATATGAGTATTTCGGCGGTTTCCCACCAACTTAGGATTCTTAGAAACGCAAAACTCGTTAAAGGCGATAAAAAGGGAAAGGAAGTTTTGTATTCGCTCGACGACGACCACGTTATGAAGATTATCGACCTTACTCTTACGCACGTTACCGAATAATTTAAACGACTATTTCGTCGTTTTTTTATGAAATACATTTGAACGTTTGTTCAATAAATCAACAATAATCGACTATAAAAGGAAAAAGTTATGAAAAAAGTATTTAACCTTGAAGATTTAGACTGTGCAAATTGCGCGATGAAAATGGAATGTAACATTAAAAAAATCCAAGGCGTAAACGACGCTTCGGTTAACTTTATGACTCAAAAATTGATTATCGACGCGGAAGACGAAAAGTTCGACGACATTATGAAACAAGTCGTTAAAACTTGTAAAAAAGTCGAACCCGATTGCACGATAATCTTATAAAAATATATTGTCAAAAACGTTATGAAAGAATTTAAACTGACTAAGAAACTCAAAAAAAACCTTACAAGGATAATAATAGCCCTATCGATTTTCGCGGTAATTTTTGTTACGGACAAAATCGTAAATTTAGCCGAGGTCTTTAATTCCGCTTACGGCTGGCTTTTACCGTTTTCATTGTATCTTACCGTTTATGCGATAATAGGCTACGACGTAATAATAAAGGCGGTTAAGAACATTTTCAGCGGTCAAGTTTTCGACGAAAACTTTTTAATGTGCGTCGCAACGCTTGGCGCGTTTGCGCTCGCCATATACCGCGGAATATCGGGACAAAAAGCCGAAGGGTTCGACGAAGCGTGCGCCGTATTGCTTTTTTACCAAGTCGGCGAATTCTTCCAAGCGTACGCGACGGGAAAATCGAGAAAATCCATCTCAAGCCTTATGGATATTCGCCCCGACTATGCCAACGTCGTGCGCGATAACGTCGTAACTACCGTTTCGCCCGAAGAAGTTTCTTTAGACGAAATCATCGTCGTAAACCCCGGCGAAAAAATCCCCTTAGACGGCGTAATTATAAAAGGCACGACGACGCTCGATACAAAAGCACTTACGGGCGAATCGGTTCCCAAAGAAGTTTCCGTAAACGACGAGGTTTTAAGCGGCACCGTAAACTTAACGACACAAATACAAATAAAAGTTACTAAAGTGTTTTACGACTCCACGGTATCGAAAATCCTCGACCTTGTGGAAAACGCTTCGTCGCAAAAATCTAAGTCGGAAAACTTTATAACTAAATTTTCAAAAATATATACTCCGACAGTATGTCTTACGGCGCTAATCCTTGCAATAGTGCCTTCGCTGATAACGAAAGATTGGCAAACTTGGCTTTACCGCGCACTAAGTTTTCTCGTCGTTTCGTGCCCGTGTGCTTTGGTTATATCCATTCCCCTATCCTTTTTTGCGGGGCTCGGTGCGGCGTCACGATACGGAATACTTATAAAGGGTTCTAATTATTTGGAAAAGTTCGACAAAGCAAACGTTTTTTACTTCGATAAAACGGGAACGCTTACAAAAGGCGATTTTTCGGTCGGCAAAGTTACACCCGAAAGCAATCGAGAACTTATACTCTCTCTTGCCTCAATAGCCGAAAAAGATTCCGACCACCCGATTGCGAAATCGATTATTACCGCATACGGCGGAGATATTGACGACGGCTACACTTTAACGAATTACGCCGGGTGCGGCGTGCTTGCCGAAAAAGACGGCGAAAGCGTTTTGTGCGGCAACGCCAAACTTATGAAAAAATTTCATATAGACTTTTCCGAAGCGGAAAGCGACTATACGGTCGTTTACGTTGCAAAAAACAACGTATACGTAGGCTCGATTGAAATATCCGACACGGCAAAGCCCGAAGCCAAACAAGTGGTTTCATCCCTTCAAGACTTCGGCGCCGAATCCTATATGCTTACGGGCGACGGAGAAAAAATAGGCGCGGCGGTCGCAAAGGAATTAGGCTTAAACGGTTATAAAGCGTCACTTCTTCCCCAAAACAAAGTCACCGAAGTCGAAAAAGCACTACAAAACAAAAAAGACGGCGACGTCGTATGCTTTGTCGGCGACGGAATCAACGATGCGCCCGTTTTGATGCGTGCCGACATAGGCATCGCAATGGGGGGCGTAGGCAGCGACGCGGCTATAGAAGCGGCGGATATAGTGCTTATGCACGACGATTTAAACGGTTTGCTTTTGGCAAAAAAGATTTCGAAAAAGACAATGCGCATAGTAAAACAAAACGTCGTCTTTTCGCTTGCTATAAAAATAGGGATACTTTTACTGTCGGCGCTCGGTATCGCGAATATGTGGCTCGCCGTTTTCGGCGACGTAGGCGTTGCGGTGCTCGCAATACTTAACGCAATGAGAGTAAATTCCGAATATTGACGAACAAAAACGGAGCGACGCTCCGTTTTTGTTTACTTTTTATTAAATTATGATATAATAGATAGGAACAAAGACAATATTATATATTAAAAAGGACTTAAACATTATGCCTGCGATGAAAGAAAAATTACACACGGGCGAAATTTATTACCCCAACGACGAAGAAATAGTAATAGACCAGCAAAAAAGGCTCGACAGACTTTATGATTATAATATGACAAGACCGTCGGAGCCCGAAAAAAGAAAGGCACTTTTAAAAGAAATGTTCGCCGAAATAGGCGAAAATTGTTATATCGA
>CAYNYV010000044.1:0-12353 GCA_964401515.1 uncultured Christensenella sp. | reverse complement strand
GCGTCGGCGTTGTCTTGGCGTAAAAAAATACGATATTCCGCGCGGGAAGTCATCATTCTGTAGGGTTCGTCGGTGCCTTTCGTTACAAGGTCGTCGATTAAAACGCCTATATAGGCTTCGTCGCGACGCAATATAAAAGGCTCCTTGTTTTCAAGATACAAGGCGGCGTTTATACCGGCGATAAGTCCTTGCGCGGCGGCTTCCTCGTAACCGCTCGTGCCGTTTATCTGCCCCGCCGTAAAAAGCCCTTTTACCTTTTTAAACATTAAGGTTGGCAATAAATCCAAACTGTCGATACAGTCGTATTCTATGGCGTAAGCGTAACGTACGATTTCGCAATGTTCTAAGCCTTTAATCGACCTATACATGGCTTTTTGCACGTCATGTGGGAGTGAAGTCGACATTCCTTGGACGTATACTTCGTTGGTGTCGGCGCCTTCGGGTTCGATGAAAATTTGATGTCTTTCTTTATCGGCAAAACGGAAAACTTTTGTTTCTATCGAAGGGCAATATCTCGGTCCCGTCGACTGAATCATGCCGTTAAATAACGGGGAGCGATCCAAATTGTCGCGTATTATTTTGTGCGTCGTTTCGTTGGTGTACGTAAGATAGCACGGCGTTTGTTTTTCGGGTACGCGCGGCGATAAAAAGGAGAAGGGATAAACGTTTGTTTCGCCTTCTTGAATTTGCATTTCGGAATAATCGACGGTTCTGCCGTCAACCCTTGCGGGTGTACCCGTTTTAAAGCGGCGTACGTTAAAGCCTAATTTTATAAGACTCTCTGTAAGCCCGTTACTCGGTTCGAATCCCGAAGGCCCCGAATTTTTAAACCATTCGCCCGCAACAACGCGCGATTTTAAATATACGCCCGTGCAAAGGACTACGGCTTTTGCGTACAAAACGCTTCCGAAAGCCGTTTTTACGCCGACGACTTTGCCGTCCTCGGTCAATACGTCGACGGCTTCGCAAGATAAAATGCGTAAGTTTTCGGTGTTTTCAAGCGTTTGCTTAACGAAACGATGATAATAGTTTTTATCCGATTGGGCGCGTAGACTTTGAACCGCCGCGCCCTTGCCGCGGTTGAGCATTTTGATTTGCAGCATTGTCTTATCCGCCGCAATGCCCATAAAGCCGCCGAGTGCGTCGATTTCGCGCACCAAGTGTCCTTTTGCCGTTCCGCCGATGGACGGGTTGCACGCCATAAAGGCTATATTGTCGGGGTTAAGCGTTAAAAGCGCTGTTTTATGTCCCTTTTGGGCAAGAGCGAGCGCCGCTTCCACGCCCGCATGCCCTGCGCCGACGACAACGGCGTCGAAATTGTCTTCGATAAATACAGTTTCCATATTCGTGGTTTTTAAAATCGCCGATTTTTTAGCGGCGTAAAATTATTGTTTTAAAATCAAGTTTTTAAGATCGCTTACTTCGGTAGCGATTCTCGGATTGGTTTTTATAAGTTCGTCTATTTTATTGCGCGTATAAATAACGGTCGTGTGATCTCTTCCGCCCATTGCCTGTCCGACGGACACAAGCGGCATATCTAAAAGTTCGGCGATAAGATAGGTACATATTTGGCGCGGTTCGACAAGTTCTTTGTTTTTCTTTTTGCCAAGCAAATCTGCCTTGGATACTTTGTAAAAATTGCAAACCGTGTTGATAATCGTGGTCGGCGTTAAGGAATCTTCCGTTTTATCGCTCTTGCTTGCAAGGGATAAGGCTTCCATTGCAAGGTTTAAGTTGATGTCGGTTTCCATAAGACTTGCAGCGAATATGACTTTGTTTAAAAGTCCTTCGAGCGATCTGACGTCGTCGTCGCCGTGCTCTGCGATAAACGTCGCGACGTCGGTCGTTATCATACACTTCTTTTCAGCCGCTTTTTGCTGGATAATTGCGATTTTCGTCTCTAAATCGGGCGGTAATACTTGTGCCAAAAGTCCGCATTGGAAGCGTGTAACAAGCCTTTCTTCCAAAAGTTCGATTTCCTTCGGTTGGCAGTCCGCCGATAAAATTATTTGTTTGTTTTTGCCGTAAAGTTCGTTAAATGTGTGGAAAAACTCCTCTTGCGTCGATTGCTTTTTTGCCAAAAACTGTACGTCGTCGATAATCAAAACGTCTACGTTGCGGTATTTCGAGCGGAATTCTTCACCGCCCGCGCCCGAGTACGCTTTGCCTTGACGAATGGTGTTTATTAGGTCGTTCGTGAACTTTTCGCACGTTGAATATAAAACGTGTAAATCGGGGCGGTCTTTGGCAAGTTTGTTCGCGATGGCGTGCATTATATGGGTTTTTCCTAAGCCCGTATGCCCGTAGATGAATAAGGGATTGTAACTGTTGCCGGGATCGTCCGCAACGGCTTTCGCGGCGGCGTAAAGATAGCGGTTGGAACTTCCTACGACGAAAGAATCGAAAGTGTATTTGGGATCTATCGGCGAGGAAATAGACTCGGTTTCTCTTTCCGAAGCGAAAACGGGGTTTTTGTCCGTTCCGACGTAAATTTGAAAATCGGTAAGCCCCGTTTCGGCAACCTTCATCGCGTCTATTATTTTATCGGAAAGTCTTGACGCTTGTTTAGCGAAAAGTTGGGTGTCGGCGTGCAGAATAAGGGTGCTTCCTAAAAGGTCTATAGGTTGCAACTTTTCTAAGTAGGTAGAATAAGTTATTCTCGAAACGTTCTTTTCGAGTTCGCGCAAAGTTTTTTTCCAAAGAATTTCAAAGTTTTCCATAAAGTGCCTCGTAAAGCCGTCTGACGGCGTTTTTGTTGTATTTATAAAAGTTTCAGCCGTTTTTTCACGTTTGTTCGGGGTATAAATGCTTTTTTTGAAAACAAAAGTCAAATTAATGTTGACACGGACGGCGTAAAACTGTATAATTTAATTAAGTGTAACAACTATTGTATTATAAATGACGAAAAAAAGCAAGGATTTATCTTGTCACATATTTAAATGTTTATAAAAAAATTAACCTTAAAAAATTTCCGCAACTATGAAAACGAGCAATTTGATTTTTCAAGCGGTCTAAATATAGTCGTCGGTCAAAACGCGCAAGGCAAAACCAATGCCGCCGAAGCGGTCTTTTTGCTTGCGACGGGGTACTCGCCCAAAGTCAAACGCGATAAGCAAGTCGTAAGATACGGCGAAAAATCGTGCGAAATTTTTGCCGAGGCTTCTACCGATTACGGTACGGTCAGTTCTAAAATAGAGTACTTTTCCGACGCGAACAAAAAAATCACCGTCAACGGGCAAGAAGCCAAAAAGGTTTCGGAACTGTTAGGCAATCTTTTCGCCGTGTTCTTTAATCCGGGTGAACTTAAATTGGTGCAAGAAAGCCCCGACGACAGAAGAAGATTTTTGGATATTTCCATCTCTCAACTTAACAAGCGGTACTATCAATCGCTTTCCGTTTACAAAAAAATTCTTACCCAAAGAAACAACCTTTTAAAAGAATCCGACAGGGAAATGGTTTTCGACACGTTGCCCGTTTGGGACGAACAACTTTCCCTTTACGCGGCGGAAATAATAGCCGCGCGGTGCGATTACGTAAAAAGACTTGCACCGCTCGCAAACGAGGCTCATGCCTTCATTACCGACGGGAAAGAGAATTTGGAAGTTTCGCTTGCCGGTAAATACCCCGACGACGCCGAGGAAATTCGTCGAAATTTAAAAGACGCGCTCGCCGTCAATATGGAAAAAGACGTTATACTCGGGTATACGTCGGTAGGTCCGCATAGGGAAGATTTGAAAATCACCGTATCGGGCGAGGACGTCAGAAATTACGGCTCGCAAGGGCAACAGCGTACGGCGGCCATATCTTTAAAACTTGCCGAACTTAAAATTTACAAGGAACATTTCGGCGAGTACCCTGTACTTATTTTGGACGACGCGATGAGCGAACTCGATTTGTTTCGCCAAAAAAGACTTCTTGAAGCGACTAAGGGGGTGCAGACTATCGTAACCTGTACCCACATAGACGAGGACGTCTTCGGCGGCGCGCAATATAAAATTTTTAAAATCGACGGTGGTAAAATTGTCTGAAGAAAGATTTGTACGAGAAGATAATTTAATAGGCAAAGACGCGAGGGAGAAACTTTCCGAAAAAACAGTCGCCGTTTTCGGGCTCGGCGGAGTCGGTTCTTACGCGGTGGAAGCGTTAACGCGCGCAGGAATAGGGAAAATCGTTATTTGCGATAAAGACACGGTCGACGAAAGCAATATAAACAGACAACTTTACGCGCTTTCGTCTACCGTCGGCATGCTTAAAACCGAGGTAGCCGAAAAACGTATGAAGGATATAAATCCGTCGGTTACGGTGGAAAAACACTCAACGTTTTTTTCGCAAGAAACGGTAGACGAATTCGATTTTTCAAATTACGATTACGTTGTCGACTGCATCGATACGGTTACTGCGAAATTGCTTCTTGTCGAGTGCGCAAAGTCCGCCTATAAGCCTGTTATCGTGTGTTTAGGTACAGGAAACAAACTCGAACCGACAATGTTTAAAGTGGCTGATATTGCGAAAACGCAAGTTTGTCCGCTTGCAAAAATAATGCGTCGCGAACTTAAAAAACGAGGTATACAAGCCCTTAAAGTCGTGTATTCGGAAGAACCGCCGAAAATTCCCGTAAAGGGCGATAAGCGTACGCCTTCGAGCATATCTTTCGTACCGCCCGTCGCGGGTATGATAATAGCGGGCGAAGTCATTAAAGATTTGATAAACCTAAAGGAGTAAAACAATGGGTAATTTCCAAACTAAAATCAAAGAAAGTCAAGAACAAGAGATTTTTTTGTCGTCGGAAAACGACAGACTTGACGAAAATCTTCCCGCGGCAATTTTATGTCCGCCCGAAAAACTCGTCGCGGTTATAAAACCTAAAAAGGTGAAAAGTCCTTACTTAGAAACGATTTTGCTTTTTATATGTACGGTGCTTTCTATCGGCGCGGACGCGTTTATCTTCAGCACGTCGCTGTTTACCGAAATTTTCGAAGACCTTAACAGCACTACTTTTACGACAATCGTAGCGCTTTTGTGCTTAATCGTTCATATCGTACCCGAAGTTTTTTGGGGGATTTGCATTTACAAAAAAGCCGTGCGCGTCGGTAATTACACTGTCATTTTGACTTCCGACCGAATAATGGCGTGCGGAAAAGCCGATTACACCGAGTGCAGAATAATCAAACTTGAAGATTTAAAAGACGTCAAGCAAAAAGGCAGTCAAGTTACCGTGCTTGCCGTAAATCAAAAAATGAAAATTAATCTAAACGAGCCGCAAGCCTTTATAGATCTCGTGCAGCAAACTTACAACGCATTATAGTAAAAAGTACAGCAAAGTTAGAAACAGTGGATTTTAACATTATAGTGGATTTTAACATTATATTTTATTTATTTAGCATTATGTTTTTAAGGTGAAATATGACGATATTTATTAAAATGGTGCTGATTTTCTTTACGGGCGCATTTTGCGGTTGGATTATGGAATTGTTTTTCCGCCGTTTTGCCCATAAAAAATGGATAAACCCCGGTTTTTTAGTAGGACCGTGGCTACCCCTGTACGGGCTCGGGCTGCTTGGACTGTACGGAATGTCTAAAATAGATTTTTCATTTATTTCCAACGTCTTTTTGCAAAAAGTTTGTCTTATTTTGCTGATTACGGTAACGATGACGTTGCTCGAATACGTTACGGGCTTGATATTTATAAAAGGCTTAAACGTCAAGTTGTGGGATTATTCCGACCGAAAAGGTAATATTCAGGGAATAATTTGTCCGCTGTTTACTCTTATTTGGGGCGTTATAGGCGCGCTTTACAATCTGTTTTTACATAACGCTATTTGCACGTTTGCCGATTTTGCCGCGGCGCACTTGGAATATTCCTTCTTTTTGGGTATTTTGGGCGGAATTTTTATAGTCGACAATGTTTACTCCTTTAAAGTCGTTGCCAAAATCAGGCAATGGGCTAAGAAAAAGAACGTCGTCGTTAAATACGAACGTCTTAAACTTGTAATAAGGCAGAACGCCGAAAAATTAAAGGAAAAAAAGAACTTTTTGTATTCACTGAAAGGTCCCGGCGAAATCGTCTTCGAACTTAATAAACATATTTTGGAACAAAGTAAAAAGTTTTTGGACGAAATAAAGTCTAAAAAGAGTAGAAACAGCGAAACAACCGCGGAAAATTTTTCAAAAACCGAAACAGAATGACTTTAATATGTCAAAAGACAAGCGAAAAAGGTCTTTTGATCGTGATTTTTAAATATTTTTTGTCAAAAATTTGTCGAAATCCATTAATTTTTTGGTGAAAAAACAAAAATCGCATAAAAATTATGGAAATTCTTTCTTGAGTGTGTTATAATGAAACGGTATGGCAATATAATTGCTATTGAATTCTATTTTTAGAGGGTGAATTATGAATTATTGTTTATTTAATCCGTTATCGAATAATAAAAGGGGTTACGCAAAAGTCGAAGAACTTGCTAAAAAATTAGGTGCAATGACCGAAATCGACGTTACCAAAAAAACGCCCGACGAACTTCGTGCTTTTACAGAAACTCTTGACAAACAAAACGACGTTATATATCTTGTCGGCGGCGACGGAACTTTTCAAAGATTTACTAACTGCGTTTACGGGTTGGAACTTCCTAAGGTTATGTTATATGCCGGCGGAACGGGCAACGATTTTTGTAACGACCTTGGCGAAGAAAAATTAAAAGACGGACTGGTCGAAGTAAACGAATATATGAAGAAACTTCCCGTCGTACATATCAATGATAAAAGTTTCCACTTTATAAACGGCGTAGGCTACGGCATTGACGGTATGTGTTGCCAGATAGCCGACGACCAACGCGAAAAATCCGATAAGCCCATAAATTACACGAGCATCGCAATTAAACAACTTTTATTTAGTTATAAACGCCGCAATGCCGAAGTAACCGTTGACGGCGTTACAAAGGTATATAAAAACGTTTGGGTTTGCCCGACGATGAACGGTCGTTTTATAGGCGGCGGCATGATGATAGCGCCCGCACAAGACAGGCTTAACGAAAAACGCACCGTATCGGTTGTTATCGCACACGGCTGGTCGAGATTAAGAATGCTTATGGTCTTCCCGCGAATCTTTAAAGGTACCCACGTTACAAGCCCTATTGTTGACGTTTTGGAAGGTAATACCGTTACCGTAAAATTTACCAAACCTTGCGCTATTCAGGTCGACGGCGAAACGACAAGGAATGTTCTTTCCTATACGGTTAAGACGGGTGAATAATAAAAAGTTCGCCTATAAGCCGGTTATCGACAAAAAACGCTTGCTTTTCGTCACGACTGTACAGGCTTAAAATCACATTAAGGTAATTATTATGTTTATGACTATATTAAGCGCGGTATTGGGGGCGGCTACGGCTGTTCTTGTTACGGCGCAATGCAATTTGTTTTCGGAAATAAAGGATATTTGGATACCTTTGTTACTGTTTATCGGTTTCACTGTTTTAGCGGCGGCGGTAATTATATTGACGCTTTTTATAGCAACGCTTTTCGTAAACAAAAAAAAGGAACAGGAAAAACCCGACAAAGTTTGGTTTTGCCTATACAATATAGTTAATTCCTTTTTGTGTTTTTGGTCGGGAATGTCGGTTAAAAGAACGGAAAACGAAAAACTCGGCGACGGACCGTATTTTTTCGTTACAAACCATCGTTCCAACTTCGACACCATGCTTATATCGATGTATTACAAAAAATATAAGCCGTTAATGGTGTCTAAGCCCGGGAATTTTAAAATTCCCATTGCCGGCGCGGCGATACATAAAGCGGGATTTTTGTGTATGCCCAAAGACGATCCGCGTAAGTCGCTCGAAACAGTCAATAAAGCCGCCGACTATTTAAAAGAAGGTAAATATTCAATCGGTCTTTGTCCCGAAGGCACAAGAAATAAAGACGGTATAGATTTATTGCCTTTTAAAAACGGTTGCTTTAAAATGGCGACAAAGGCAAACGCACCTATAGTCGTTATTTGTATAAACGGCACCGAAAAGGTTCACAAAAACTTCCCGTTTAAACGCACTAAGGTATATTTCGACCTTATAAAGGTAATAAAGCCCGAGGAATATCAAGGTAAAACCACGGCCGAGATCGGTGACGAAATTAGGCGGCTTATGCTTGAAAACATTAATTCTCATCAGCTTGTACAAAAATAAAAAACATTAATAACGGGCTTATAGCCCGACTTTTTAGGGAGTTTTATACAAAACAACAGATGTTGGAACTTAAAAATATCAGTTACACCGCCCAAAATCAAGAGGGCGAAAAAGAAATTATCAAAGACGTCAATTTAAAAATAGACGAAAAGTTCGTGTGTCTTACGGGCCCGAACGGCGGCGGAAAATCCACCTTGGCTAAAATTATCATGGGGATTATAAAACCCACGCAAGGGCAAATTATTTTCGACGGCGAGGAAGTTACCGAACTTTCCGTTACCGAAAGAGCGCAAAGGGGTATAAGCTTTGCTTTCCAGCAACCTGTAAAATTTAAAGGTATTACGGTAAGTGATCTTATAGGTTACGCAAGCGGCAGAAAACTTAAAGTGTCTGAAGTTTGCGATTATCTTTCCGAAGTAGGGCTTTGCGCACGCGAGTACGTTAACCGCGAAGTAAACGGCAGCTTATCGGGCGGCGAACTTAAGCGTATCGAAATCGCAACGGCAATGGCGCGCGGCGCTAAGCTTTCCGTTTTCGACGAACCCGAAGCGGGTATCGATTTATGGAGTTTTTCAAACCTTATCAAGGTGTTTGAAAAATTGCGCGACACGATGGGCGGTTCCTTACTTATAATTTCGCACCAAGAAAGAATTTTAAATATTGCCGACCGCATCGTCGTCATAAGCGACGGGAAAATAACCGAAGACGGCAAGCCCGACGAAGTAATGGACAGGCTTTTCGTTGCAAGAAACTGCAAAATGTTGGGGGGCGAGTAAGATTATGGATAAACTTAATGCTCTTGAAAAACAATTGCTTTCCACGATAGCTGATCTAGAATCAGTTCCTAACGGCGCGTTCAATATACGCGAGGACGGAACCTTAAAAGGCAGGAACACTACCGCGAACATCGATATAATTTCCAAAACGGACAAGCCGGGTATCGATATAGTAATTAAACCGAATACCAAAAACGAAAGGGTTGACATCCCCGTTATTATTACGAAAACGGGTTTAGACGACCTTGTGTACAACAATTTTTACATCGGTGAAAACGCCGACGTATTGATAGTTGCGGGCTGCGGAATTCATAACCCCGGATGTCAAACGGCGCGTCACGACGGCGTTCATACTTTCCACGTCGGTAAAAACGCCAAAGTTAAATACGTCGAAAAGCATTACGGCGAAGGAGAGGGTACGGGCGAAAGAATCTTAAACCCGACCACCGTCGTCGAAATCGACGAGGGCGGGTACCTCGAGATGGAAACCATGCAAATTAAGGGCGTGGATTCGACGGTAAGGACTACAGAAGCACGTCTTGAAAAGGAAGCGACGCTTGTTATACACGAAAAGATTATGACGCACGGCAAACAACTTGCAGAAACGCATTTCACGGTTGATTTAAACGGAGAAAATTCGGCTGCGCACGTCGTTTCAAGGTCGGTCGCGAAAGACGACAGTCATCAAGTGTTTAATTCCTTGGTAAACGGCAACGCTAAATGTAACGGACATACCGAATGCGACGCCATAATCATGGATAACGGAACGGTTTCGGCGATTCCGCGCATTAACGCGAATTCGGTCGACGCAACCCTTATACACGAGGCGGCAATCGGCAAAATCGCGGGCGAACAGCTTGTTAAACTTATGTCTTTAGGGCTTACCGAAAAGCAGGCGGAAGAAGAAATAGTAAACGGATTTTTAAAGTAAATTTTTATTAAAAATAATTTTTTGTAACGTCGCTTATTGTAACCAATTTTATGGCGGCGTTTAAAAAATGTCTTGAAAACCGACCTATAGCCCGACTTTTTGCCGATTTTTGATAGCAGTGCAACTTTTGACGAATGGATTTTTGCTATTTGAAAAGTTTTTATATTTTTTGTGAATTAAACGCAAAAAACTTTCATGACAGCACTTAATAAAAAACGTTTTCGTGTTTTTGCGTTTAAAAATATTTTAAAAGGATAAAGATATGAATATTTGTTTGTATGGTTCGGCTTCTGAAAGAATCGCCGAAATTTACAAGACGGAAGTTTACGGCTTAGCAAAGATCCTTGCCGAAAAAGGTCATACATTGGTTTTCGGCGGCGGGTGCTTCGGCCTTATGGGCGCTGCCGCGAAAGGTGCAAAAGCGGGTGGCGGAAAGGTAATAGGCGTGGTCCCCGAATTTTTCAAACAAGGCGAAGTCAACGTTTTGTTTGAAGACTGCGACAAGGTTTACCCTTGTGAAACGATGTATCAAAGAAAGCAGATAATGGAAGAAATTTCCGACGCGTTTATAGTTACACCGGGCGGAATCGGTACGTACGACGAATTTTTCGGCGTTACCGCTACATTGCAGTTAAACAGACATCGTAAACCTATCGCCTTATTCAACGTTAACGGATTTTTTAACGCATTGGACGATATGATAGCAAACGGCTATAAAGAAGGTTTTATCCGCGAATATAAAAGTCTTTATTTTATGACGGCTAATGCCGCCGAAATTATCGAGTATTTAGAAAATAATAAGCGATAATCGACCTATAGCCTGACTTTTTTAGACAATAATTAGTTTTTTAGGTGATATATTATGAGTGAAAATTGTACGCACGATTGCGCTTCGTGCAACGAAAATTGCGCAGAACGCGAAATTCAAAAAGAACCGCAAAACGCTAATTCCGACGTAAAAAAAGTTTACGCGGTAATAAGCGGTAAAGGCGGCGTGGGTAAATCCCTTGTGTCGTCGCTTTTAGCCGTATCGGCGCAAAGGTTGGGTCTAAAAAGCGCCGTTTTGGACGCCGACGTTACAGGTCCTTCCATTCCTAAAACCTTCGGTATAACCGAAAAGGCGAGCGGAAACGAAAGCGGACTTTTTCCCGCCGTATCCAAAAAAGGCACTAAGATAATGTCTGTCAATATGCTTTTGGAAAACGAAACCGATCCCGTCGTTTGGCGCGGTCCCGTGATTGCAGGCGTCGTTAAACAATTTTGGACGGACGTTTGCTGGGGCGACGTCGACGTTATGTTTATCGATTGTCCTCCGGGAACGGGCGACGTGCCGCTTACGGTGTTTCAATCTTTGCCGGTAGACGGCATTATCGTAGTAACTTCCCCCCAAGACCTTGTTTCCATGATAGTGGAAAAGGCTGTTAAGATGGCGGAACTTATGAACGTTCCCATTTTGGGCGTCGTTGAAAATATGTCTTATTTTGTTTGCGATAAGTGTGGCGAAAAACATTATCTTTACGGAAAGGGTAATTCTCGTCAAATCGCGCTAAGCCACGGCATTGAAAACTTCTGCGAACTCCCTTTGGATAAGAATATCGCTAACCTTTGCGACCACGGACTTATCGAGTTGAACGAAGTTACCGCTTTGGATGAATTTTGTCAAAAATTTATGTAATAGCAGCATCATTATATAATCAGAAGGGGCTGTCGCGTTAAGCGGCGGCCTTTCAAGACAAAAAAACACCCGACCAAGAAAAGGTTGAGTGTTTTTTGCTTTTTTAATATAATAATTTTGCAAAAAATAAATCCCTAAAAGCGAGAATATCGTACCGTGTTTTTAAATTTTGCGCAAGTAAAAAATACCCGAATCGGTCGATAATCGACGTTTTTTCGATAAAAACGCTTTTATACCGCCGAGTTTTACCCTTCTCGGTCATTTTTTTCGCGCGAAAGCACACGCATTAAAAAAACGTTAATTAGTCTAAAAAAGTCTTGAGTGGCGTTAAATTTGCTTGACAAAATGTCGGGGGGGGGTAGAATAATTATGCGGAATAAAGAAGTTTAACTTTCTAAGAGAATTTATTTAGGAGAAAACAATGAGTAACAAATTCAAAACAATTTTGACGATTGTACTTGCTCTTATCGTGTCTGCGTGCATTACGGGATTTGTCGGTTGCAAATCGAAAAAAGACGACGGCGACAACAAAAAAACGCAAACGTCGAAAAGCGCGGTCGTGTCCGTATGGGACGACGAAATGAATTTCGTAGACAAGTTTTCCTACGATAATCACGAAGGCAATACAATAAGCGTAGAGTCGTTTAAAAAAGCGGGGTATAAGTTCGAGGGCGTATACGACGCGGCAAGCGGGGTTATGCTGTTTAACGCGAACGGCGTTCAATCGCCGATCGTAATGTTAGACAAGTACAGAAATCTTGTTACCAAGCGGATACGGCTCACAAGAAAAGTCAATCTGC
>CAYNYV010000043.1:0-12421 GCA_964401515.1 uncultured Christensenella sp. | reverse complement strand
GATACGACGTAAACGTTTCGGAAAATTATCTCGATGCTTTTCAAAAAAACGTTTTAGACGTAAAAGCGTTATCCGTTATAAAATTAAGTAAACAACAAAGCGATAATTTAAATAATTTATTTAATCAAATGCACGAAGTAGATAAACGACACAAATTTTACGACTATATAATAAAGTCACTGTTTTCATATTTAATAATTCAAATAAACAACCTAAAAACCGAAACGCTTTCCGCAAATATTAATAACGAAAAATCAACTCCGCCTCAAATACTGAAAATTATAGAGTATTTAAACTGTCATTATGCCGAAAATCTAACGACAAAGGATATTTCCGACTTATTTTTTATTTCTAAAGGCGCATTAATCTATAATTTTAACAGGTACATAAAGTGCTCGCCTATAGAATATCTTTCGAACATTAGAATAACGAAAGCGAAAGAGTTGTTACAAAAAACAAATAAACCGATAAGCGAAATTTCCGAACTTTGCGGCTTTTCATCGGCAAATTATTTCGGATTGGTTTTCAAAAAAAGAGAAAACATGTCCCCTTTAGCATACAGAAAACATCAACGAAACAAATCATAACTTATTCTTTCAACCTTTTTATAACCTAAAAAACGGCGATAATCGACCTATAGACCGATTATTGCCGTTTTTTATTTATTAAAAATTGTTACAAGACTGTTTTATGTGCGCAAAGCGCGGCGATATGTTACTGCAAATAATTGACTACGATAATGGCAATGCCCAAAACGGCAAGCACTATACCGAGCGTTCTGTTTAAAACCTTCGGGCTCGCTTTGTTTGCAAACTTTGCGGCAATCCTGTTTTTTACGATAAGAAAAAGAGCATTACATCGACTGCAACGCTCTTTTTTATGTTAAGGCTTTAAAACCGATTTTCTGTTTACAAACCCTGTTTTTGTCCCTACAAACGATTTAAATTATTGAACGGGCACGATATATAAAGTAACAGCCGTACGGGCGTTTTTTGCGTACAAATTGATACCTTTAAGCAAAGCGCTGCCTTTAACTTTGTCAATGCTGCTTATTCCGTCGACGTCGCGTACGGAATAATAGGTATCTGGGTCTATTCCCTTAGGCGTTACCTTGAAAGAACTTTCGGTGGAGTTTGCCGGGCGGAATGCCTGCAATACGGCGGAATTCGAATCCGTATCGACGTACATCCACGCGGTCCAGTCCTTGTCGTTATTAGTTCCCCTATAAGGCGTCAAAACGTAATAATCCTTAAGCAAATACTTACTGATTTCAGTCCATTCGTTAAGACCTTGTTTTAAGCCGTCCCAATCGACCGTGTCTTGTTGGTGATACCACTGCGCGCTGAAATAAATACTTGGCAAGTAAGAAGCCCTTAAAGTATAAATATCGGTAACGCCGGTAGCAAGTTGAGCACTGCTTTCGTTAGACGCGGAACCGTTAAAGGGTATCCACTTGTTAAAGGTCGACGACATGGCGAGCCTTAACGAAATCGTGGTACGGTCGCTATCGCTTCTTAAAATAGGAACCGCGCGGCGCATACTTTCGAGGTCGTTTCTACCGCCGCCCGACGCGCAACTGTCCACAAAGGTGCATTTGCCGTTCTTGCCGCACCATTCGATAATAGAGTCCCACAACGTGTAATGTCCTTGCATATACAAGTTTTCGGTAATCCCTGCGCGGTTCGAACCTTCGTAGCCGTCGCCGACAGCCCAGAACGCGGCCGGATCGACGTTGAAGTCTTCTCTGTAAAGATCCACGTTATGCGTGCTCATAAAGTTCAAAATTCTTTGAGTCGTCCATTCCAACGCGTCGGCGTTGCCCAAATTGTTGACAAAGCGGTTATTGTTGCCTTGGGTGGAAAGAACCCATTCCCGTTTATAACCGTAATTTACCAAACCGTCAAGGTGCGTAACGCGTTCGGGCTCGAACCAGACCATCGTCCCCGTGCCTTTTCCGTGAGCGTATTCGACGCTTTCCGCAAAGGAATCCTCCGGCCATTTGACCTTGTCGATTTGCCAAGTACCTACGGTGCCCCACCAATCGGATTTTTCGGTACCGCCGTACGGCGTTTCGTACCAACCCGCGTCGAACCAACGGAAGTCCGCGGTCAAACCGTGGTCGTAATAAGCGTCCAAACTGCGTTGCCAAGTATCGTAACCTTCGGAAATACTTCCGTCGCTGTTAGTTCTGCCGGTGTCGCCGGATATCGCGACAAGATTGAAGGGTTGAACGGATTCTTTACTTTTGGCGGATTGCCTCGGGATATTGCAATCAACCATCCAAGACCTCCAAGCATTGGTCGCTAAGTCCTCGTCACGTTCGAAGTATCTTACAACCGCAATAAGAGGCGTACGAACGGTTTCGCCGGGTTTAAGATAAGTGTTAAGCCCTACCGTCCCCGTGCCGACGAAGTTAGTCGAACACGTATCGGCGTCGTAATGAAAATCCGCTTGCCACGTGCCGCCCCAGCCTATTGCGAGCATCGCACCGCCGTTGTCGTTTTCCAAATTGAAATACGGAAAATATTCGTGAGTGGCACGCCCGGCAGTCGACGTGAAGTTAACGTCGCCGTCCGTTAAGGACTTTTCGTAAGGAGCGTAATAATTGACGTGGTCGCCGAGAATCCCTTTTAGTACGGCGTTTTTGCCTTCGAAGTTTATATCCGCCGCGTTGACGTATTTTAAAACGTCGGTGTTGTTTTTACCCGTATTTTCGAAATACACGGTATAATCGTAAGCGTTGTAATCCTTATAATACGCCGTTTCGACGGTAATGCGAAGAGACGCGTCTTCGTACATTTTAAGTTTCGTCGTAGTGATTTCGCCGTTGCGTTCGTTCACGGTTTTTTTAGAAATTACGCGAAAATAGTCCGCCGAAAAGCCCTTATAGAACTTATCCCCGTAAACGAAGGTAACAGGCAGATTACCTAAATCCGACGTACAGCCTTCGTATTCCGCTTTGACTTCGTCAACGCCTACGATATCGGTATCCCCGTCGTCAGCCATATCGGCGTAAGTCGTGCCGTGTGCCGAAAAAGGCATTATAACCGCCATAAAAGCCGCTAAAAAGATTGTCGTAAATTTCTTTTTCATATTCAGCCTCCGTATTTAACGAGCAAAGCTAGTTTGCGTTCGAGTTGATTCGTCCAGTAAGACACCGCCTCTTCGTCGGTTAAATCGACCGTTTTACCGATCTCCAACACGGCACAAAGGCTCTTCCAACCGTTTTGCGTGTAAACCGAACCGTCGGTAATGCTTTCCGCTTTATCGATGGCTAAAGCCAATTCTTCCGCATCGCGTTTTAAAACCGCATTGTTAAGCGCCTTTTTCAACGCGGCGATCGCTTCTTCCAAACGGTATTGATTTTCGGCGTTTTTCGCCGCTTGCAAGGCATCGTTGATCGCTTGTTCCGAACCCGCCGTAAGTTTGTCGGTATCGAACTTTTCGGTTTCGTTTATCACCGTAGACGAAGACGAATCCTTTTCGTTGCCTTCGCCGACTATCGACAAGTTGTCGAAACAATTGGGCGCATAGTAGTTACGTAATCCCACATAGCCTTCTTCTTGTCCTATTTCGTACGTTAAGGTAGGGACCGTTTCTCGATTAAGGAAGGCATACATCATACCCGACTTGACGACGACTCTTAAATTAATCGTATCCATGGGTAATTTCAAGCCGCTTACCATAGCGGGGCAACCTTCGTATTTTCCGCCGTTAAAGCGGTGGATTTTTAAAAAGCCCGTATTGTTATCGGGGTTTCTTTCCAAATTAACGGTCCAAGCCGTGGCTCCGTTCAAATTTCCGTTAACGTTGTTTGCGTGAAGATAAATACCCGAATCCAATCTTCCGAGCGTGCTTATCGCGCTTATATCCACCGACACGTCGACGTCGTCGTATTTGCGTACGTTATAAATCGCTTTTTGTTCGGCGAGATTCCAAACATACAGTTTTCCTTCCTGTAGCCACGGCGAGCGCCCGAATTCGGTATAAAAATTAAAATATTTTTCGTCGCCCGCGTCGAAACTTATATCGGTACGCCAACCCGCAACCTCGTACGACGTAACGGCGGATACCGACGTCGGCTTAAGGGAAAGCAGCGAACAACCGCTTGCGACAAGCAAAAGCGCCATTGCCGCGATAATTAATCTTTTTTTCATTTATGTCTCCTTGTAATAGATTCGAACCGACGACACTATATTGAATAATATCGCCGGTTCTGTTTAACTGAAAGCTTTATTTTGCTTTTTAACTATAAACTTTATTCCGCTTTACATTCACCGAAACCTATAGAATCGATAAGTAAGTAAGTGCCTTCAACCATGTCGGCGGAAGATACGGGGCAACGAATACCGAAGTGAGCCAACTCGCTTTCTTTTACTTTTAATTCGAAATGTCCTTTATCGGAAAGCGTAGTCGCATGCCAAGTTCCGTTTACGTCCTGCCAATCGAATTTATAGTAAGATACGGTCTTATCGCCCAAAACGACTTCGTAATCGAAGAATATAATCAACTCGCTTTCCTTGTTCGGAGCCCAATTATACCAATTATAATTGCCCCTATTGCGATTGTCGACACTCACGACAAAGTTGTCGCCTCCTCCGGTAAGAGCGTTCTTGGAATGACCTAAAACAGCGTTGGACGGAGTGTATTTAAGCATATGATTGCCGTCTACATCGACAACTTCGAGCATATTGCCGTCTTGATGGAATGGTTTATTACCGCCTTCGTTGACAAATACGTTGGTTTCGTCGTAATCGCTGAAATATCTGATATTGCTTTCGAGCACGACTTTAAAATATTCGCCGTTATCGAATTTTACGGTGAGGTTAGTCGTACCGTACAGTTTGTTGATAAGATCTTTGGAAAGAACCAATCCGTCGCTTTCAATCGTAACGTAACTTGTTTTTAGGTCGGAAACCTTTTTATCCCAACCGGTATCGAAACCTTTACGCATAACCGCGGCAACCGTTCGATTCGTATCGAAACTGCCCGCTACTTTAACGTCAATGCCGCCATAATAAACCTTTTTGGTGTTTTCGGTTAATATCGAGCCTTCTTCTTTTTCGTATTCGCAAAAACCTATGGAATCGATAAGTAAGTAAGTGCCTTCGACCTTGTCGGCGGAAGATGCGGGGCAACGAATACCGAAAAGCGTTAACAAAGCCTCTTCGATTTCGACTTCGAAATGTCCCTCACCGGAAAGTTTATACGTATACCAATTTCCTTTGATGTCTTGCCAATCGAACTTATAGTAAGATTCGGTCTTTTCGCCTAAAACGACTTTGTAATCGAAGAAAACTTTCAACTTAGCGTTGATAGTCGGGTTCCAATCGTACCAATTTGTAGTATCGTTGTTTTTGTTGCAAACGGTAAAGCAGAAGTTGTCGTCGCCTTTTCCGTTAATGGCGTTTTTAGAATGACCTTGCGTAGCGTTGGACGGAGTGTATTTTAGCATATGATTGCCGTCTACGTCGACAACCTCGATCATCGATCTGTCTTGACAGATTACGCTGTTGCCGGCAATACTGATAAATACGTTCGTTTCGTCGTAATCGCTGAAATATCTGGTACTGCTTTCAAGCGTAAACGCTACGTTTTTACCGTTATCGAAGGTAACCGTAATAACGGTATCTTTGTATAACTTATTAATAAGAGTTTCCGAAAGAAGAAGTCCGTCTTTTTCTACCGTAACATAACTCGTCTTAAGGTTGGATACCGTTTTATCCCAAGCCGTATCGGAGCCTTTACGCGTAACCGAAGCAACGGATAAACTCGTATCGAAATTACCAGCAACTTTAACGTCGCCCTTTCCGTAATAAACCTGTTTGGTGCTTTCGGTTATTTCGCATACGCGGTTATCGACAAGGGTGAATTCCGCGCTTATCGTAACAAAAGCCGTTTTTACGGCGATAGTGTGTTTTCCGCAAGTTAAATCGGCAAGGTCCGCTTTGGCGATCGTCATCGTTTTAGCCTCGCTATCGATGCTGACTTCTACCGATTTTCCGTCGAGAAGAGCCTCGTAATCCCAGCCCTTGGCGTCGAAACCGACAACGTAATCGGAGCCCATTGCCGCATCGGTCGTCACGGTGAACGCGGGTGTTTCGTCTACTTCGATAACCGAGAAATTATCGAAATACAACGTTGCGCCGAGAACTCTAGCGTTTACGAGAATACCGCCCGCAATATCCGCACCGTCGACAACCGCTTCGTAATGATGCAATTTACCGTCGTTGCTTTCGCCCAAAAGAAGATTATAAGTCTTGCCTGAGCCGACCTTGGTGTCTACCTTAAAGTAGAAATCTCCGCCGTTAGCCGAATTTTCGGTCATGTAATCGAAAGAAACGACGTACTGTTTATCATTGTTGAACTTCGCGTCGTACCATAGATAAGTAGAATTGTGACCTTTAAGCGTATAAACGCCGTGTACGTCGTATTTGTTGTCCTTATCGCTCGGAATAAATCTTAAAACCTTTCCGCTCATTCCTTCGGGGCCGTCGACTATCGCGATGCTTTCGGCGGAACAGTATTGATACAAGGAGTTATGTCCCGTCAAATCTATCTTGGTGTCGTGAATGGTGGTAACGTCGTAATCGGTGTAGAATATAACGTTGTTGCTTACGGTGAAGCTGTAACTGTCATGGTTAGACAACGCCACCGTAAAGTTCAATTTACCCATGTATTTTCTGAGTAACGAAGACTTAACCGTAAGGGTATTTTCGCCGACTTCGTAATCGGTAGCCGCAACGGTTTCGTCGCCCATCTTAAGGGAAACGACGGTAGTTCCGTTATAATCGACCGTGAAGGTCGCACCGGCCTCCTTGGCAACGTTGACGGTCTTAAAGGTTTGTTCGTCGAAGGAAGTTACCACGGAGTTTTCGATAGTTAACGTACACAAAGCGGCTTCGCCGTCGCCGTCGGTGATGGCTTTTACGCTATGTTCGCCGATGGCTAACGTCATAACGTATTCTTCGGAAAGAACAAGGCATTTCTTTTCTGTGTTGTATGAAAAATCTTTGCTTGCAACCGCTACGTCGTTGATTTCCACAACGTACAAATTGGAACCTTGTAAGTTGAGCGGGAGCTCGCATACGCCGGCACCGAGTCTGTCGTATGTAAAGGATTCTTGCGAGAATACGGGATCTAGTTGATTCCAAACAGCCCTAAGGGTAACTTCTTTGCCGCCCATTATGAAGGTGTCACCCGCTTTCAAGGTTTTCGATTCGACTTTCGTTTCATATCTCCAGCCGACGAATTCGAAATATTCTCTGGTAACGGTCGTTTCGGGGATAGTAACGGTAGCGCCGGCAACTTGGTCTTCGACCGTAGGCGCGGTGCCTTCTCCACCGTTAAGGTCGAAAATGATTTTATACTTAACTACTTGCTTTTCCCAAGCCGCAACCATCGTTACGTTTTCTTTGGGCATTAAGAAAGTGTCGTTTGCAACGTACGTTTTACCGTTGTACTTCCAACCTAAAAAGTCAAAACCGTCTTTTGTAACGGTTAATTCGGGAACGGTAACCGTATCGCCCTCGCGGAGCGTAATGGCAGAGGTTTCCCCCGTGCCACCGTTAAGATCGAACGTAACGGTATACGTCGCGGAAGCAGGTTCGCTTTTGCCGCAAACGGTGCAGACGCCGTCAACATAGTTATGATTGCACTGAGTATATCCGCACGCAACGAAACACGTAAAGCACGCAGACATGACAAGTGCAAGCACAACCGTCAAAATTGTCTTAAATTTGTTGTTCATTGTTTCCTCCTAAAAATAGATTTTTTCGAGGGAATTACCCCCCATATACATAAATTATTTTACCCCCCCCCCCGACAATTTTGTCAAGTAAAATTAATGTTATTCGGGATTTTTTTGCGCGCGTCGACACTTTTTAACGCGCGTCGTTTCGCACGAAAAACGCCGTTTAAAGGCGTTAAAGCAGACACTTGAAAATTAATTTTATCAAAAAAACGCCGATAATCGGCCCATAGACGGACTTTTACGATTACCGACGCTTTTTATGCGTGTCTTTTATTTGATTAAAAAAGTTTTTTCTTTTTTTATGCCACAATTGTCGTTTTACAAAACTTTTATATAAAATTAAGGCGAAAAGCGTGTTTACTTTATCACGGCTTTTTGTTTTTGCGTTTACTGCAAATAATTGACTACGATAATGGCAACGCCCAAAACGGCAAGCACTATACCGAGCGTTCTGTTTAAAACCTTCGGGCTCGCTTTGTTTGCAAACTTCGCAGCAATCCTTGCCCATACAAGAGTAAACACAACACAAAGTACAAGCACTAATACGTCGGGGGCGGCGCCTATTACGAAATGCGACACGGCACCTAAAAGTGCTGTAAACGTCATGATAAACACGCTTGTGCCGACCGCCGTTTTAAGTTCGTAACCGAGGACGCTTGTAAGCAACAAAAGCATCATAATTCCGCCGCCGGCGCCGATAAAGCCGCAAATAAACCCTACGATTACGCCCGAAATAATCGAGCCTATTAGACGGCGTTTTTTGGAAACTTCGAGCATTTGCTCCTTCGTGGTGTTTATCGGTTTTATGATAAACTTTATACCTAAAAGCAAAGTCATATACATTGAGAAACTGCCCATAAGCGTTGCGTCGACAAGGCTTGCGACTAAACTTCCGACAACTGTAAAGGCAAGAATCGTAACCATAAGCACGATCCCGTTTTTTACGTCTATGTTTTTATTCTTAGCGTAAGTCGCCGCAGACACCGCGCTTGCCAAAACGTCGGAAGCAAGAGCAATCCCGACCGCCGTGTAAGAATCGATTTTTAAAAACACTATAAGCATCGGCGCGATAACCGCCGCCGCACTCATTCCGGCAAGCCCGGTGCCGAGCCCGGCGCCCATTCCCGCAAAAAATGTTACCGCTATAGTTATAAACAGTTGCATTTTAAAAACTCTCTCCTTTACGTCAAAAAACGACCGTTTGCAAATAATCTTTTTTAAAGACTAAACAAACGGTTTTTTAGATTAAAATTTATTGCATTATAACAAAAGTTTGTGTTGAATTAGTGTTAACTGCCGATTGTATAATAAAAAATATCGTCAATAATAAAATAAAGCGGTCGACATTTTAACGAATACGTTTTAATCGACCGTTTTTTGTGTTTTAAATTATTTAAATCGCTATCCGCTCGGAATTCAACCGTTTTTTAACCTTTTGACGAATTCGCACCCGTCAAAAATGATAATACGCACGAAAAACGTACCGATAACCGACCTATAGCCCGACTTTTGTCGTTAATAAGTCGAAAACGGATTTTTTAAAAACGATGTCTGAGACAGTTCTTTGTTCGTCAACGTTTCGGTTACGTTTAGGATTAAGTTTTCTCTTTTAAGTTTATCCTTCGCCCATTCGCAAAGTTCCTTGGACGAAAACATTCCCACAACCGAACTTCCGCTACCGCTCATAAAGGTTGCAAGGGGTGAAAGTCGGTCTATAAGCCCGTAAACGCGTTCGACTTCGGGGTTAACGGCTTTTGCGGCGGGGTATAGGGCGTTGTAAAAATCTTGCTTTGTAAATACCTTTTTTGAAAGATTTTCAATCGTTTCGTCAACGCAAAAAACGGTCGGCGAGGCGAAGCCTATCTCGTCGTATTTAGCGTAGCACGCCGCAGTGTTTACGCCCGTTTTCGGCGTTGCGATTAAAAGATGTAATTTTAAGTCGCCGAAATCCAACCTTACGACTTCTTCGCCGCGCCCCCTAAGCCTTGCGAAACCACCGGACAACATATATCCCGAATCGCTTCCGAGGCTATCCGCAAGCGGTTTTAAATCACAATCTATCGCAAAAAGTTTTTTCATTGCTTTAAGGGTAGCGGCGATATCGGCGCTCGAACCGCCGAGCCCGCCCGCAACGGGTATTCTTTTATTAATAACTATGTCCACGCCTTTGGTGGCAAAAGTCGTGCGGAAAAGTTCTGCCGCTTTATACGCGTTATTGTCGCGCGCGTTATCGGGAAGTTTATAAAACCCTCCGCCCGTGCGAACGACCACCTTGTCGTCTTTACGCTTAGTGACGGTAAGGCTGTCGAAAATATCGACGGTCGCGACCAAAGTATCTATCTCGTGATAGTCGCCGTCTTTGCCCGTAATATCCAAGCACAAATTGATTTTTGCGTATGCTTTTTCCCTTACAGTAACCATAAAAAACCTTAATAACGGGCTTATAGCCCGATTTTCACATTATTTTCTTCTGAGAATTATTATCTTTTCGTCGCCTTTTAGCGGAAAGGAAACATCGGGGTTTTGTTCGCAAATCACTTCTTCGGACGAAAATAAAGCCTTGCAAACGTCCCACTTTTCATCGCCCGCGCGCGCCGAATACACCGTCACGGACGGAAGGTCGCCTTCTTTAACGTTCCCTTCCGTTATATCGTAAAAGCCTTTTTGCAAGCGTGACGAATACTCGGTAAAACTTATATTCAAATTTACGTCTTGTTCGAGTTTTCCGCTACGCAGCCGTCCCTGTAAATTGTCCGCGCAAACACAGACATTATCCACCGTTTGTCCCTGTATGTCAACCGTAACGGTGAAAGGAAGTTCCGACTTGTTAGAAACTATTCCGCTATCTCCGACAAAAATGCAATCGGCTTCGACAATGCCGACTATAGTCAGCTCTTTTTCGGAAAGCGTAGTTTCGTATACGCAAACTCTTTCGCCGACCGCTTTTATAAAGCGAGAATATTCGGGCACGGTAACGGCTGCTTTACCGGAAACCCTTTCGGTAAAACTTCTTTCACACAAAAAGACGGGCGTTTCATAGTCTGCTTTCAAAAAATCGAGTTCACACCGATAAGATGCGGCATCGGTTACGACAAGTCTTTTTTGCTCCCCGAAACTTGCAGTGCAAAAATCAAGCGTAAGTAAACTTTCCACCGCGCTTTTGCCTTCGTCTTCGTCTGTATAGACCTTCACTGAAAGATTATTGACGGTAACGGTGGCAAAAGACAGAAAATCGGAATTCACCCCGTCCGAATCGATTTCGAATTTGAAAGGAATGCACCTTACCTCTTTAACTATATCACTATTCTCGGAAAAAGGCAACAAAACGAAAGATATAAAAGCGTTTCCCGTAACGGTAACGGCGTTATTTATACATTCAGACTTAGTAACGCAAGCGGTAGCGTTAGACAATAAAACCTTCTTAATTTTAGCAAGGTCGAACTTATCGTCAAGATCGGTCGTCGCGCGCGAAAAAATAATTTTCGGCTCGACGATTTCTTCTTTTTTACATAAACAATCGACGCTCGATACCATTTGAGTGGTTTCACGAGTAAAAATTGTGAGTGTACGCGAAAGGTCGCAACCGACAAAAAGCATTCCACCTTCGTTTTTCACTGTAAAGTTAGACAGTTCGTAAGCGCAAAAAGCGTTTTTTACTTCGCCGTCCACGACCTTTTTAAATTCAAATCTGACGCCTGTTTCTATGCGTTCGGGCTCTTCACCTGTAAAAATTACGTTAAAAAAGACCTTTCCGCTGCAGGTAATCGTACCCGTGTCGACGTTAACCGCCGTCCCCGCGACAAACCCGCTTACAGAAATTATTTTGTCTTGCTGTTCGGCGGAAAGATTTAAACTTGCTTCGACGGCGGCGCTATCTTTTACCGTTGTTTTTATAAAATTTGCGACGCTTTCTTTTTCAATATTCATTCGATATCACTCCTTGATATAACGTTCCTGTCGATATATTTATGTCGTTACCGCAAAAATCAGAACTTTTTTAGAAAAAACTCGACTAAAAAGGCTGTTTGAAAAAAGAAGTAAAGCGGCACACGGCTTAAAACGCCGTTTTTGCCGTAAAAACTTCGGATAAAAGAAAATGCCGCCGAGCGTATTATTTTTTCGCGAAAGGGAATACTTGTTTTCGGACGCATTTTTTAGGCAAGACGGTTTGTTAAAAGTTTTTACCTTTAGGTTGTATCGATTTACTCGCCGCCGCTAAAATTTGCCGACTTGTTTTTAAAGGAGGTTCTTTATGGATAATTTCAACCACGGAATCGTTTGCGACGTAAAAAAGTGCAGACATAATTATTCCGGCAAAAACTGTACTCTTTCAACCGTCAAGGTAACTTGCGATTGCGAAGACTGCACTTGTTGCGACTCTTACGAATGTTCGCTCGAAGACTAATTTATAAAAACGGAGCCGTTTAACTTTTTCAAACGGCAAAAACACTTTTACAACCGAAAACCACGTACGGAAAGACATTCGGAATTTTAATTTCGAGTGTCTTTTTTAAAAAATTTTTTCCTTTCGACAATCTTTCGTTTCATACGTTTTAAAACGTATACAAAACGTCGCGCTTACCCCCCATGCAGAATATTTTCCGACAATTACGTTTTGGAAATGTCAAATAAATTACAGTCGCATTTCCCCAATTTTTTAAGCAACGC
>CAYNYV010000042.1:0-12424 GCA_964401515.1 uncultured Christensenella sp. | reverse complement strand
AATAACGCCATAATTGCTTGCCGTTTAAAGACATTTGTAGTATAATTAATTACAATAATTGTCATCCGACAGCACGGAGGTAAATTATGAAAACGAAAAACAAATTATTAACAACACTTTTAGCGCTCATGCTTGTTTCTACAAGCATCATCTATCATGGCAACTCTAACGCAGTAAAAGCAAACGCACTATCCCCCGATTATAATTTGGATCAAGCTATAATCTATTACTTTTGCGACGCAGTGCCGTCTTTTGAAAATGCCCTATCAAATATAACAATCGGATATCCTATCATTTACGATACGAAATACGCATTAACAGCGGGCGAATTGGAATATATGCTATACAGCGGATATTTTTGGGGTTTCAACGAATACGTCGACAATATCGTAATATTCGAATTGAAAACCATGAAGCCCGATTATCACGTTTTAGAAGAAATATTTAAATGTTTTCACATGCAAAATTGTAAAGTGATGTTTATTTCGCCCTACTATATGGATTACTCCGATATCACCTATATCGATGTATCTATGGAATGCAATTTCGATTCATTTATGCGATTTTGGAAAAAATGCGTACGAGGTATATACAACGATGAATCCGAGTTACCTTGTGGTACTACACTTTTTTTAGACGGCAAATTTATTGGATTAAGCAGCTATACTCAAAACACAACTTTAAGTGATTTGTGCACGCAATCACAAAAATAGATTCACATGCATTTCAACAATACACGGCACTAACTAACTTAATTCTATCGAAAGGATTATCAGTAATCGGTTCTTATGCATTTGGCGATTGCGGCATGTTAAAAAAAATCCAATTACCTGAGGGAATAATCACAATCGAAAGTAGCGCCTCCGAAAACTGTATACAGTTAAACGAATTCAAATTACCCGAAACCTTGACTTCGTTAAGTAGAGACGCATTCAAAAACACGGCTTGGTATAACGCACTACCCGACGGCAACGTTATAAAGGACGGCGTTTACATAGAATATAAAGGAACTGCAACGGATACGATTACCGTATCGGGATGTCGGCTTATAGCAGACAATGCGTTTATTCGCACGGGAACAAAAAACGTTATAATCGATAAGGGTACAGAACTCGGCAAAAGCGTATTTCAAGCAACGTATTCTTTGCAATCTGTAATTTTACCAAGCGATTTAAAAATTTTACCCGAATACACTTTTTATCAGTCGGCTATAGAAAAACTGCAGTTACCCGAAGGCTTAACAAAAATCGAAGCAAGCGCTTTTTCTTCTTCGCATATTAAAGAAATAACATTTCCGTCATCACTAAAAACAATCGGTGACTCGGCGTTTATGTCTTCGCACTTGCAAAACGTTTTGATAACGAAAAACATACAATTGGGCACTGGTGTTTTCAGCTATTGTCAATACTTGGAAAGCGTAGTCGTACAAGGCACAAAGACGATACCGAATGCAACGTTTATTGGAAATATAAACCTTTCAAACGTTACAGTATTATACGGCACCGAAACAATATGCGACAATACGTTTGATTTGTGCAACGCACTCGAAAAGATAACTCTGCCGTCATCGCTGACAACAATCGGTACCGAAAGCTTTTCAAGGTGCACCTCGCTTACGGAAATAGTACTTCCGTCATCGCTGACAACAATCGGCGATAAAGCATTCAAAAGTTGCGGACTTAAGGAAATAACTTTTAACACTAAACTTGAAACAATCGGAGAATTTGCTTTTACAGAATGTGCTAATCTTACCCGATTTAATTGGAATAACACCCAAGCAAAAATCTATTCCAATGCTTTTTCAAAGTGTGGTATTAATGAATTGACAATCTCCTCCTATTTAAATTTCGACAGTGAATCGCACTCGTTTTTTTCCAAATGTTCCCAACTAAAAAAGGTAACTATCGAAAAAATGACGAAATTACCGAATTCGATTTTTCAAGGCTGCCAAGCACTCGAAACTGTTACGCTGACGCAAGGGATAATTGAAATCGAAAACGGCGCTTTTTCAAACTGTACTTCCTTAAATCAAATCGTATTGCCCGATTCGCTTAAAATTATCGAACAAGGCGCGTTTTCAAGGTGCACTTCCTTAGCGCAAATATCATTGCCGCCCTCTCTTGAAAAAATCGGGCAAAACGCATTTTCGTTTTGCGACGGGCTGACAAGTGTCATTCTACCCGAAAACTTGACGACGGTAGAAAGCAGAGTGTTTAATGGTTGCAAAAACCTTACAAACATAGTTCTCGGCGCAAAAACGTTAAATGGTATTTCGAATTTATTGAATAGCAGTTACATAACAGATATTTACTTTAACGGCGATAAAAACGCTTGGGATGATTGTTTACCGAAAGATTATACGCTTCCGGAATCGGTAACTGTGTACTTTTATACTGACAACGATACCGCGCCGACTGACGGAAACCGTTATTGGCATTACTTAAGCGACAATGATATCGAAGTCTTAAACTGACGTCGGTTTTAAGTAGTTCAAAAGTAAATCGATAAAACCCCTCTTAAGGTCGATAATCGACCTATAGAGGGGTTTTTGTAATATAACGATTGTTATTAACAACTTTTACAGCCGCTGTAAATCAATAAATTCGATTTTACTTTTCGGCGTCGAAGATTCTTTTTAAAAATTGCCCGGTGTAACTTTTTGCGACTTTAGCGACTTCTTCGGGCGTGCCTTTAGCAACGACTGTACCGCCGCCGTTTCCGCCTTCGGGACCTAAATCTATGATATAGTCGGCGATTTTTATTACGTCGAGATTATGCTCGATAACGACGATAGTGTTACCGTTATCGCGCAACTTATACAAAATATCTATTAGTTTAGATACGTCGTAACTGTGTAGCCCCGTCGTAGGTTCGTCAAAAATATATAAAGTTTTACCCGTGGCGCGCTTACTGAGTTCGGTTGCGAGTTTCACCCTTTGCGCTTCGCCGCCCGACAAAGTCGTTGCCGGTTGACCGAGTTTTATATATCCGAGTCCCACGTCCTGTAAACATTTGACTTTCGAATATATGCGCTGAATGTTCTCGAAATACTCTACGGATTCGTCGACGGTCATATCCAAAACGTCGGCAATACTTTTACCTTTATATTTAACTTGCAAAGTTTCGCGGTTGTAACGCTTGCCTTTACAGACCTCGCACGGAACAAATACATCGGGTAAAAAATTCATCGGGATTTTTATTATTCCGTCGCCTTGACAATGTTCGCAACGTCCTCCCGATACGTTAAAAGAAAACCTGCCCGTCTTATATCCGCGCTCCTTGGCGTCGGGTGTTGAAGCGAAAAGTTCGCGTATATGACTGAAAACACCCGTATACGTTGCGGGGTTAGACCGCGGCGTTCTTCCGATCGGCGATTGGTCGATATTAATCACTTTATCGAAATGCTCTATTCCCCTAACGTCGTCGCAATCGGCAAAACTCGATTTATTATGCATAATTTTTGCATATGCCGCAGGATATAACGTCTCGTTGACTAAACTCGATTTACCGCTACCCGACACGCCTGTTACGGCGGTAATCAATCCCACCGGCAGATCTACATCAATGTTTTTAAGATTGTTTTTACGTACGTTTTTTAAGGTTAAAAATCTTCCGTCGGGGACTTTCCTAAAAGTCGGCACGTCGATTTTTCTGCGCCCGGCAAGATAATCGCCCGTTATTGATTGGGGCGTATCGGCAATTTGCGATGGTGTGCCTTTGGCGACTATTTCGCCGCCGTGGACACCTGCCTTAAGACCTATATCGACAACAAAGTCCGCCGCACGAATAGTGTCTTCGTCATGTTCGACGACGATGAGCGTGTTGCCTATGTCGCGCAGATTTTTAAGCGTTGCCAAAAGTTTTTCGTTGTCGCGCTGATGAAGCCCTATAGACGGCTCGTCCAAAATATACAATACGCCCGTAAGTCCGCTTCCGATCTGCGTGGCAAGCCTTATGCGCTGCGATTCTCCACCTGAAAGCGTGCTTGCCGAACGCGAAAGCGTAAGATAATCGAGTCCTACGTTTATTAAAAAATTAAGGCGTGCGGTTATCTCTTTTATAATCGGCGCGGCTATTATTTTTTCGCTTTCGGACAATAAAAGTCCGCCTATATGCCCGTTAACGGCATTTATCGGCAAGGAACAGAGTTCGTCGATATTAAGTCCGCCGACCGTTACGGACAACGCTTTTTCGGAAAGCCTTTTGCCGTGGCATTTAGGACAAGGCGTGGTAACCATATACTTTTCGAGTTCGCCTTTTATATACTCGCTCGTCGTTTCACGGTACCTTCTTTCGAGATTCGGGATCACCCCCTCGTATCTGCTCATAAACGAACCTTTCGACGTCCTCGTTTCGTAAGTCACCTCTATTTTTTCGCCGTCGTTGCCGTACAAAAGCATATTGACTATGTCTTGCGGCAAATCCTTTACCGGCGTGTTGAGACTAAAACCGTAACGCTTTGACAAAGCGCGGAACATCATTTCGGACATCTTACCCGTATCCATATTCCAGCCGCTTACAGACATCGCGCCTTCGGACAAACACTTATTCCAATCCTTAACGACTTTATCGACGTCGAAAGATTCTTTAAAGCCCAATCCGAAACATTCGGGGCAAGCACCGTAAGGATTGTTGAATGAAAACAAGCGTGGCTCCAATTCCTCAATATTAACGCCGCAGTCGGGGCAAGCGTATTTAGTCGAATACACCGTAGTTTCCCCGTCGGTTTCGATAGCGACAAGCCCGTCGGCAAGTTTAACCGCCGTTTCGATACTGTCGGACAACCTTTTTTCGATACCTTCCTTTATAACAAGCCTATCGACGACGAGGTTTATGGTATGTTTAATGTTTTTTTCGAGTTTGATATCCTCGGTAAGTTCGTGTATCGCGCCGTCGATTTCGACGCGCACAAAGCCGCTTTTACGGTAGTTTTCAAGTTCTTGTTTAAATTCACCCTTTCGCCCCCTAACGACGGGCGCGTTAACCAAAATTTTGCTTTTTTCGGGTAAAAGTTTAACTTTATCGACGATTTGGTCGACCGTTTGCTTCGAGATGACTTTTCCGCATTTAGGACAGTGCGGAACGCCCACCCTTGCGTATAAAAGTCTTAAATAATCGTAAATTTCCGTAACGGTTCCTACCGTCGAGCGAGGGTTATTGTTAGTCGTTTTTTGGTCGATTGCAATCGCCGGCGAAAGCCCTTCGATTCTATCTACGTCGGGTTTCGACATTTGCCCTAAAAACATACGCGCGTAACTCGACAAACTTTCCATGTACCGTCTTTGCCCCTCTGCGAAGATGGTGTCGAAAGCAAGCGTCGATTTACCGCTACCCGAAAGCCCCGTAAAAACTACGAGTTTCTCTCTCGGAATATCTAAGTCGATATTTTTTAAGTTGTTTTCGCGCGCACCGCGAATGGTAATGTAATTTTTCATTTATTTTCTCAATTTTTTCTTTAATTCCGTAATAGTATCGCGTATTTCGATACAGCGCTCGAAATCGAGATTTTGCGAAAAGACTTTCAAAAGCCCCTTCAGCCTTTCGATTTCTTGCGGAATATCTTGCGCTTTGATATCTTTCGTTTTGCTCGCCTTTTTTGTTATTTCAAGGTTTTGACGGACTTCTTTTATAATTGTTTTGGGAATTATTCCGTTTGCGGCGTTATAATCTTGCTGGGTTTTACGCCGCCGTGCCGTTTCGTCGATGGCGCGGCGCATACTGCCCGTTATTACGTCGGCGTACATTATAACCCTACCTTCGCTGTTCCTTGCCGTTCTTCCTATCGTCTGAATAAGCGCGGTATCGCTACGCAAAAAGCCTTCCTTATCGGCGTCCAAAATAGCGACTAATTTCACTTCGGGAAGATCTAACCCCTCGCGTAAAAGGTTAATGCCGACCAAAACGGCGACTTCGCCCGTTCTTAATTCGTTAATAATGTCTATACGTTCCAAAGTGTCGATATCGCTGTGCATATAACGCACTTTATGCCCGTGTTCCTTTAAATAATCGGTAAGGCTTTCAGACATTTTTTTTGTAAGCGTCGTAATAAGCACCCTTCCGCCGCCCGCGACGGTTTTAATAATTTCATCGTTCAAGTCGTCAATCTGTCCCGCGGTTTTTCTAACCTCGATTAAAGGATCCAAAAGCCCGGTCGGGCGTATAAGTTGTTCGACCGTTTGATCGGAAAGACTTAATTCGTAAGGATTGGGCGTTGCCGACACACAAATTATTTGAGGGATTCTCGCCTCGAACTCCTCAAACTTAAGCGGTCTGTTATCGAAGGCACTTTTCAGTCTGAAACCGTAATCGACAAGGTTGGTCTTACGCGATCTGTCGCCGTTATACATAGCCCTGAGTTGGGGTAAAGTCATATGACTTTCGTCGACGATAATCAAAAAGTCGTCGGGAAAATAATCCATAAGGGTAAAAGGCGGTTCGCCGACGCTTCTGCCGTCGAAATAGCGACTGTAATTTTCCACGCCGCTGCAATAGCCGATTTCCGACATCATTTCGATGTCGTAATTGGTACGCTGTTGTAGCCTTTGGGCTTCCAAAAGTTTGCCGTCGTGCTTAAGGTCCTCGACCTCGATTTCCATATCCTTTCTAATGCTTTCAAGGGCTTTGGACAACTTTTCGCTTCCGACGGCGTAGTGGGACGCGGGAAAAATCGCCACGTGGTTTAGTTCGGAAATAACGTTACCCGTAACATAATCTGTTTCGCATATTCTGTCGATTTCGTCGCCGAAAAACTCTATGCGGATAACGATTTCGGAATTTGACGAAGGAAAAATATCCACCGTGTCGCCGCGCACTCTAAAGGAAGAACGCTGAAAATCCATATCACGCCTTTCGTACTGAATGTTAACGAGTTTTCGCAATAATTCATCACGAGAAATTTCTTGTCCCGGGCGTAACGACACGGAAAGTCTGTAATATTCTTCGGGCGCGCCTAAACCGTAAATACACGACACGGACGCAACTACTATTACGTCGCGACGCTCGGCAAGGGCACAAGTGGCACTGTGACGAAGTTTATCGATTTCGTCGTTTATCGACAGGTCTTTTTCGATGTAAGTGTCGGTGCTGGGGATATAAGACTCCGGCTGGTAATAATCGTAGTAGGATACAAAGTATTCGACGCGATTTTCGGGAAAAAACTCCTTAAACTCACTACACAGTTGGGCGGCAAGCGTTTTGTTGTGCGCAATGACGAGCGTCGGTCTGTCGCAATTTTGTATTACGTTCGCCATCGTAAAAGTCTTACCGCTACCCGTAACGCCGACCAAAACTTGAGTTCTCAGTCCGTCCTTTACGCCTTCGGTAAGTTTTTCTATAGCCTCGGGCTGATCGCCCGTCGGCTTAAACGCACTTTTTAAATTAAACAGCGACATAAAAATCCTTTAAAAACCGTTGAAAAAATTTTTGCAAAAATCTTTGCTTTGCATTGACTCGGCGAAAACGTTTTGTAACAAATTATTACAAGTTTTTTCGCAGCGAATGCGAATGTATGTTCTATATTAATTATATCACAACACCGCTCTATTATAAAGCGTTTTCAACGGCAATTTTAAAAAAGATAAAATAAAAGCCGACCGACCAAAAAAGTTACCGCCGCTGTAACCGCCGCAAGCAGAATTTTATATATTAGGGTGCGCTTTTGTTGCTCGGACTCGCGTTTAAACCTATAACCTTTCACTAAAAGATTAATACAAAAAAATTCTTCACCGTTTTTGTCGCACGTAACCAAGTCGTAATAGTTATCTAAACTAAGCGACTTTAAAGTAGCCTTAATCTTTCCGTCGGGAGTTTTTTTTAGCCGCGAAAGAACTTTGGCTTCTTCGACCGATATAAGACAACAGCCCTTATCGCCGCACTTAGCGTATACGGCTTCCATTATCGCCTTTTCGGTTTTGTTTAGCATATCACACCCAACGCTTTTAAAAGAATTCCGCTTAAAACTATTGCTAAAAATACTGCCAAAAAATCGTAAAAGTGGGGCAATAGGTCGGTTATCGGTGATTTTTTACTACTTTCGGCTTGTTTTACGTCGGTTTCCAAATACAGTCTTCCCTTGGGCGTTAAGGACAAACAAAATTCCCCGTCGCGGTCGTAGCGTATCGATAAAAAGCCTTTTTGCGAAAGATTGGAAATCATTTGCCAAACAAGGTCTTTATCAGCCCCGTACCGTACGGGAAAATCGAGTATTAGTTCGTCGCTCGTTATAACTTTATAACTGCCGTACGAACATTTCTTTTCTAAAATTTTAAGTAAAACCGTAGTCCTTTCGTCTAACATATTCGTAGTTAGTATGCTCAAGACTAAGTTAATTTATTACGTCAATATGAACTTCGATTACATAAAATCAAAGTACAAGAAACAATATAAAGGCGACAATCATAAATAAATTCGTCAATGTCGCGACAACGCCTACCCAGACGCCCCATTTCTCCGTTTGTGATTTTTCGACTTTATATAATTTTAACGACTTAGTAAACCCCATTATCGACGGAATAATGCCGACAAAAACCACGACAGACAACAACAAGCCTACTAAAGACAAAATTAAAGCGCTCGTTGAACGTTTGTCTCTTTCAACGTATCTCGTTTTTGCGGCGTTCGGATTATTCGGAAGATTTAGGGAGTTTTCGTCTGAATTTTGCGACGGCTGCCGATTATCGACGGCTTTATTATCTTCTTCACCGTTTGTAAGCAGTTCGCCGTTGAAGGTATTCTCGTCCAAACAGCCGTTGCAAGGATTTTGTAAGTCTTTACTGACGGCTTGAGGAAAATCGTTAGTAGAAGTGGCAGTTTTTTCACTGCAATCACCGACTTCACCGCTCGATTTTTCAAAAAACGGCACGTTTTCAACGTTTTCCGTATTTATATTGGTCGTATCACTATTGAAATTCACGTTAGAAATTTCTTCTTTCAAGTTATCCATAACCAATTTCCTTTAAAATAAGATATAACTTTGCAAATGATTTGATAAATTTAATAAAATTATCTTGTTTTTCAGTGAAAAATCGTTGACATCTAATTAAAATAATAGTAAAATATTAACACTGCCGCACGAAAGCAGTCAATATTTACGTCGGGGTGGCGGAATCGGCAGACGCGTACGTTTGAGGGGCGTATGGTTAACCCGTGTGAGTTCAAGTCTCATCCTCGACACCAAAGGACCGTTAGTTTTCTATCGGTTCTTTTTTCGTGCTCGGAAACCAAAGTCGAACGCAGTACAACGTTATAGGTTTTACGAAAGACCTTTCGTTATCCCCTTACGTTTTTTCGCGCTATACCCTAAGCATAGTTTTACGCGGTCGCAAAAATTGCGACCGCTTTTTTGTAAAAACAAGCAATAACCGTCTTATAGACCGACTTTTACTTTTTAGAACGGGCTTCGGCAAGTCTAACCGCACCGTAAACGCCGGCGTCGTTACCGAGGCTTGCCGTTAAAATTTCGATGGGGGCATAACTTACGCCGCCGTAAATATTCTTTTCGACAAGTTTTTTAAGGGGCTTAAACAAAACTTCGCCTTGCGCGCAAACGCCGCCGCCTAAAATGATCGCTTCGGGACGGAATTCATTGCAAAGGTTTAAAACGCCCTCCGACAAATACTTAATATATCTGTTCACGACGCTTTTAGCCGTCTTATCGCCTTTGAGCGCACCGTCAAACGGAGTTTTTCCGTCAACTTTTTCGATATCTCCGCCGACAAGCTGCCAAAGAACGCTGTTTTTATCCTTTTCCATAGCGCGTTTCGTTTGGCGGATAAGCGCTGTAGCCGACGCATAAGCCTCGAAACAGCCGCGTCTGCCACACGAACACTGTTCGCCGCCCATTTTTATTACCGCGTGACCGATTTCGGCACCGATAGATTTGAAACCTTCGAAAAGTTCGCCGTCGATGATTATCCCCCCGCCGACGCCCGTGCCGAGAGTAATAAAAATAATGCTTTGGTAGGCTTTACCCGAACCGAAATATTGTTCGCCGAGCGCCGCGACGTTGGCGTCGTTAGCGACAAAGCAAGGAACGTCTATGTATTTTTTGATTTCGTCGCAAACGGCAACGTCGTGCCAGCCGATATTGTTATTGTAAATTACAATACCGTTTTCGCTGTCGATAGCCCCGGGCGAACCTATACCGATAGCCGAAACGGTAACGCCCGCTTTTTGTTGCAACGAAAGCACGAGTTCTGCCATATCTTTAGCGATTTCGCCGTAAAATCTTTCTTTTCCGGTGGGAATTTTGTCTTTAACGACAAGATTGCCGTCGCTACAAATGATAGCACCCTTAATAAACGTACCGCCGAGATCCAAACCGGCATAATATTTCTTCATACGAATACCTCTTTAAATTTTTATTATTATGTTTTAGCAACGTTTTCTATTTTAAAACGTTGAAATTTTTTAGTAAAAGCGGGGCTATAAGCCCGTTATTTGATGTTTTTGATAAAAAAGTCGTTTGCTTTTTTGTAAAACGCTTTTAAACTTTTGCGATATGCTCGCGATACAAAGTCTGCATAGTCTGTAGCATAAGGTTGACTATTTCGTCTTCGGTAAGCCCGTTTCGGAAAAGTTCTTCGACGTCGATAGGCTTAGACACAACGATTCTATGTTGTTTAGCGCCGAAGTAGCAAACGTAAACAGGCAAATTTTCTCCGCTGTGCCTTTTATAAACTTTATGTAACGCCATAAAGCCGTTGTGAAAACTATCCGGCGGATTTTTGTAACCTTCCTCGGAGTTTTCCGGAAAAATCAATATGGAAGAATTTTCGTCGAGAGCGCGACGGCTCATTTTAAGCGACGTTAAAAAGCGCGTGTCGTGATAGGTGGGAATTAATCCTACGCCGCTGTAAAGTAAACGGGAAAAAGGACAAAATACAGTTGCCACAATGAAAGATTTAAATTTACCCCAATGTAATTTTTGCCTATAAAATACGTGGTACAGATAATTCCATCTCGACTTAATTCCCTCGCACATTTCGTGCGCGCCCCAGCAAGTAAGGCGTTTGGGAAAATAAATCTCGTAAGTCATAGGACCGTTCGCGCCGGCGTGATTACTGAGGTATATAGCCTTTTCGCCAAGCGGTTCGTCGGATAAAGTTTCAACAACGACTTTTTTTCTGAAAAATGACAAAAAGCCTTTTAAAAAAGTAATAAGCGCGCCGCGTTTTATCGGCGGTTCATACTCTTTTTTTCTTTCCTTTTTTTCTTTCTTCATTAATATAATTCCATACTGAAAATTTTATCGATAAATGTCGATAATCGACCTATAGAGGGACTTTTGCCGCAATTTGTCGATTTTTTGTCAAGAACGAGCCAATCCGTCTACGTTTAACACGACGCCTGTTATGTAACCTGCTTTTTCGCTTGCCAAAAAGGTAAAAGCGTTGGCAACGTCCTCGGGCGTGCCGATACGGCGCAAAGGAATTTGCTTAATTAAAGGTTCGACGTATTCTTTAGGAACGGCTTTAAACATATCGGTATCCGTTATCCCCGGCGCGACTGCGTTTACGCGAATACCGAAAGGTCCCAATTCGCGCGCGAGCGACAAGGTAAATCCGTTTACGGCAAACTTGCTTGCGGGATAGGCTATCCCCGACGGCTGACCGCATATAGACACCATGCTGCTTGTATTCAAAATTACGCCGTAATTTCTGCGTTTCATTCCCTCGACGACGGCACGACTGCAATTATAGACTGCTTTAAGGTTTAAATCCATAACCTTGTCGAAAACTTCTTCGGTATAACCCGTAAAAGGAGTGGAATCGGAAACGCCTGCGTTATTTACCAAAATATCTACGGAGCCGTACTTTGACTCGACCTTGCGAAAGGCTTTTTCTACGCTTTCATAATCACTTAAAGAAGGATATATCCCCTCGACTTCGTAACTTGCGTTTTCGGTTTTTAAGGTTTCGACCGCTTTATCCGCGGTTTCCTTTCTGGAACCGCATAAAACGACCTTAGCGCCTTCTTGTAAAAAACTTTTTACGATTGCGTAACCGATACCGCGCGTACCGCCCGTTACTATCGCGACTTTGTTTTGTAAAAGCATAAAAGCCTCCGCCTATTTATTATGATTAGTATAACATTTATTTTGCCAAAAATCAAATATATACATTTCGTAAAAAGAAATTTTTTGTAATGAAAGTATTTGTGCTTCGTACCTATCGCCGCACAACTTAAAATTAGAAAAAATTTTCGGTGTTTTTCGCAAACCCCTTTTATTTTACTTTACAAACGTTTTCGGTTATGTTATACTTTTTAGGCTTGAGATTGATTTATATTCGCCGCTGTGACGAAATTGGCAGACGTAGCAGACTCAAAATCTGCCGCCCTTAAAAGCGTGCCGGTTCGAGTCCGGCCAGCGGCACCAGACAAGAATAATACGAACCCGACTGACAAAGTTGAGTTCGTATTATTT
>CAYNYV010000041.1:0-13295 GCA_964401515.1 uncultured Christensenella sp. | reverse complement strand
CGGGCGCCCGCGCGGGAATATTGCACACACCGCACGGCGATATCGACACGCCCATATATATGCCCGTCGGCACGCAAGCGACGGTTAAAGGAATATTGCCGCGCGATTTAAAAGAAGCCGGTGCACAGATAATTTTGTCTAATACCTATCATCTTTACATGCGACCCGGGGACGAGATCGTTAAAAAAGCGGGCGGTTTGCATAAGTTTATGAATTGGGATAAACCGATACTTACCGATAGCGGCGGATTTCAGGTATTTTCTCTTGCGAAATTGAACAATATTAAAGACGACGGCGTAACGTTTCAGTCAAACGTTGACGGAAGCCGTCATTTTATAACGCCCGAACGCGCTATCGACATCGAAAACAATCTCGGCGCGGACATAATAATGCAATTCGACCAATGTAGTGAGTACGGCATCGATCACAAAGGCGCGGAAAGGGCAATGCGCCGTACGCTTAGTTGGCTCGACCGCTGCTATAATCATCACAAAAACGAAAATCAAGCGCTTTTTCCTATAGTGCAAGGCAATTTGTACGAAGATTTAAGACTTGTGAGTCTTAAAGAAACGGTTCCGTACGCAAAATACGGTATCGGTATCGGCGGTCTTTCGGTCGGCGAGCCTAAACCTCTTATGTATAAAATGCTCGAGACGATGTACCCGTATTTTCCGACGAACGTGCCGCGTTATCTTATGGGGGTAGGCAGTCCCGATTGTCTTATCGAGGGCGTCTTACGCGGCGTCGATATGTTCGACTGCGTTTTGGCAACGAGGGTTGCGAGAAACGGCACCGCCCTTACTTCGCACGGCAAAATCGTTGTCAGAAACGGTATGTATAAAGAAGATTTTACGCCGCTCGACGACGAATGCGATTGTTACTGTTGTAAAAATTACACGAAGGCATATCTTCGTCATCTTATCAATACGGGCGAAATGCTCGGCGGAATGCTTTTAAGTTTGCACAACACTACTTTCTTGTTAAAACTCATGCGTGATTTGCGCAAATCCATTATAGGCGGTTACACGCTCGATTTCGTTAAAGAGTTTTATGAGAAGTATGAGAATATTAGGTGAAGTTGTATATTTTTTATATTTTCGTTTGCCAAAAAGGGTAAAATTTAGTAATATATCTGCGTATTGAAATTATTGCAAAAAGGAGAGTATGCAATGTCGTTTTTTAATTTACTTGCCGAATCTACCGGCTCATCTGCTCAATCGGGTGGTAATAACAGTTGGGTTATGCTTCTTATCTTCGGTCTTTTGCTTGTTGCTCTGATTGTTCCTAGTTTTCTTCGCAACAAAAAAGAAAGAAAAGCCTATGAAGAAAAGATGGCACAAATGGATATAGGCGCAAAAGTAAAAACTATAGGCCTTATCGTAGGCGAAATCGTTGATATGGATGATTCAACCGTCACCATTAAAACGGGTACCAAGGACAATTTCAGTTTCGTTACCGTTGAAAAGCGCGCCGTTTACGAAATTATTTCGCCCGACGAACAAGTTGCAACTATTAACGACAACGTTGACGACGTTTATACGCAAGAAGACGAAACAACCGTAAATACCGAAGAAACTATCGAACTTCCCGAAGAAAATACCGAACTCGTTTCAGACGACAACGGACAAACCGAAGATAATCGGTAAGTTTCTATCGAGGTTTAATTTTCTCGAGACAGAAAGATTTTCGTTAAGAATTCGGAAAATTTTTTTGATAAACATTTTATCGATAACCCCTTGCATAAAATAGTGTTAGTTTTATGCAGGGGATATTTTTTTGAAAAAAATCATTTCTTTTTTATTCGGAGTTGTGGTTTCCGTTGCTATAACGCTCGGATTACTGCTTTTGTTTTCGCTTTTCGTTAAAATTTTTTCCTTGCCGTCGGCTGTCATAAGACCTATTAATCAAGTAGTGAAAGCAGCGGGCGTTTTGGCTGCTGTTTTTATGTCGGTAAAAGACAAGGGAATAACGTCGGGCACCATTATCGGACTTTTGTACGGGCTTACGACAAACCTTGTTTTCGGGCTTATAGGCGGTAGTTTTGCCGTTGATCTTAGTTTTTTCGTAGACTTGTTATTCTGCTCGATTGTCGGTGTAATCGGCGGAGTTTTGTGCGTAAATTTAAAAAATAAGTAATTTTCAAACGTTATAGCCTCAAAAGTAGACAAAGTTTATATTTTTTATTGGCGTAATTGAAAAAAATGCCGAAAAATCATTGACTTTATCTACTTAAAATAATATAATATAAAAAGCGTGTATAAGACTTAATCGGTTTTATCCGCTTACCGCTTACCGCGGTCACTGAAAACATACCCCACTCAGGAGGCTATAATGAGTAACCAAAATTCAAAAGCCAAAGAATTGAAGTCCAAGCGTACCAAATCAATCGTTACGCTTGCGATTACGTTCGTTTTGCTTGTCGCCATGGGCGTAATGTGCCTTGCAACTTTCCCGGTCGGCAAAACAAAACAGTACAATTCGATCATGAGCCTTATCGGTAAAGGTATCGACTTATCGGGCGGCTACTACGTAGTTTTAACGCCTAAGGTTGATTCCGACGATACCGCAAGCGCCAATGAAAAGATCGAAAGCGCGATGGAAATTCTCCGTACCCGTCTCGATGACAAGGGCTTTACGGAAGCGACTATTTCCAGACAAGACGGCAACCGCATCAGGGTTGAAGTTCCCGAAGTCGACAATGCCGAGGAAGTTTTACAAATCATCGGTAACACCGGTACTTTGTCATTCCAAGACAGCAGCAAACACGAATATCTTAACGGCGAAGACGATATTAAAGACGCTTACGTCAGTTACGACCAAAATAACGGCTACGTCGTAGTTTTGGAATTCACCAATTCCGGTATGGAAAAGTTTAGTTCCGCTACCGCCGCTATTAAGGATATGAGCGACAACAAGATGTACATTTATCTTGGCGACACTTGCGTATCTCAACCGTCGGTTACCGAACAAATCAACAATAAATCCGCAGAAATCACCGGTTACGAAGATTATGATTCGGCAGAAGCAATCGCTTCCGTCATTAAGAGCGGTACGCTTCCTATCGAATACGATATATCCGAATCGAGAAGCATTTCCGCAAGGCTCGGCTCGAAAGCGATTACGTCAAGCGTTATCGCAGCCGCCGTCGCGATGGCTATAATCTTTATTTTGATGATAGTCATTTATCGCGGAATGGGCGTTGCTTCGAGTATCGCTTTGATAATCTATGCTTTCTTGTATATCATCTTCCTTGCGATAATACCTAACGTACAGTTGACGCTTCCCGGTATTGCGGGTATCATTCTTTCCATCGGTATGGCGGTTGACTCTAACATCGTTATCTTCGAAAGAATTAAATCCGCCTATAAGGAAGGCAAGACAAGCACCGCTTTCGACGAAGGCTTTAAGTCTGCTTTATGGACAATCATCGACTCGAACGTTACTACGATTTTAGCGGCTATCGTTCTTTGGATTTTGTGTCCCGGTACGATTAAAGGTTTTGCTATTACTTTGCTTGTCGGTATCGTTCTTTCCTTGTTCACGGCGATACTCGTTACAAAATGGTATCTTAACGTTTTGAAGGCTTTCGATTACGACGAAGGTTTAAACCTCACGGGCAAATTCTTCAACTTGAAAAAGGAGGTTAAGTAATATGTTAAAACTTCCCCAAAATGCTAAAATAGTTGAAAAGTTCAAATATGTACTTATCGTTGCGCTTTTAGTTGTCGTTTTAGGCGTAGTGTTCGGCGTAGTTCGCGTTACGTCGGGCGATACCTTCTTAAACTTCGGTATCGACTTTACCGGCGGCGCTACCGTTAGCATTACTTCCGAAGACAAAATCGAACAACCTGTTCAAGACAAGATAATCGCTTGGCTTGAAAGTGACGATAACGGCAACGGATATCGCGTAAACGGCGACATTCAAGAAACCCCTGCGGACGGTCAATACGTTTATGAAATTCGTTTAAGTTACGAACGTTTCGGTGTAACGATAACCGACGAAACTAAGTTCAACGCCGACATCTTCAGTGAAGATAGGGACGACGATCTTTGCGGTAAATTATTGGTTTATCTTAACGACACGTTGGAGTTGGGATTAGCCGACGATTGCATTAAAGCGGGTGTTGCCGGCGCAACTGCAAGCGGCGCGCTTATCCGTTCGGCGATTTGGGCGATTGTCGTCGCTATTATCGTAATGCTTATTTATATCGTAATAAGATTTACGTTCACCAGTGCTTTGGCTGCGGTTTGTGCCTTAGCACACGACGTAATCATTATGATAGCGTTTATGTCGATTTTCAACGTAACGATTAACTCTACCTTTATCGCTGCTGTTATTACCATTATCGGTTACTCGATCAACGCTACAATCGTTATATTCGACAGAGTAAGGGCTGAAAAGAAACTTACCACTGCGAGTGAGTTAACCGATACCGAACTTGCCAACAAGTCTATAATGAGCACGTTAAACGTTACTATATTGTCGACTTTAACCACTTTAATAATAGTTGTTGTACTTTTATTCTTCAGCGTTACCGAAATTCAAGAATTCATTCTTCCCATTATATTCGGTTTAGTTGCCGGTGCGATTTCTTCAACGATGATTGCGCCCGCTCTCTGGGTTAAATTCAACAAGGTTATTAAATTCGAAAAGGGAAAGAAAAAGTCTTCTTATCAAGGCGCTGTAAAACAAGATTCCTAATTGAATTCACATATTTCGGCGGGCGATTTAACTACGTCCGCCGTATTTTCATTGATAGTACCTTTTTTATGTAAGGTAAATAACTAATAATCTTCTTTAAAATACTAAAAATTACCGAAGATTTTATAAATCCGCTTTTTGATCATGAATTACCGTATAGATAATCTTAATGACAATTTAATACGCGAAATCAGACAACGCTTTAATTTGCATAAGGAAACTGCGGCAATTTTAGCAAGTCGCGGTTTTACGAATTTAGACGAAATCGATTATTTTTTAACGCCCGGAAAATACCATTTTAAAGATCCGTTTTTATTAAAAGGCGTTTCGGAAGTCGTTGAAAGAATTCGCCTTGCCAAAGAAGACGAGGAATCCGTCGTTATTTACGGCGACTACGACGTTGACGGCGTTTGCGCCACGTCGATTATGTATCGCGCGCTTACGGAATTCGGCATAAAAGCCGTGCCTTTCGTACCCGAAAGAAGCAGCGGTTACGGGTTATCCGTCGAAAACATCGATTATATAATGGATAACTTTCTGCCGAGCCTTCTTATTACCGTAGATTGCGGCATAAGCGGTCGTAAGGAAGTCGAATATTTACAAGACCTTGCCGTAGACGTTATCATAACCGACCACCACGAACTTCCCGAAGTTTTACCCGACACCTTAACCGTAAATTGTAAAATCCCGTCCGATTACGGCTTTGACGGTTTATGCGGTGCGGGCGTCGCGTTTAAAATAGCTTGCGCTCTATTAGGCGAAAAGGCTTACAAATTTCTCGATTACGCCGCCGTCGCGACGGTTGCAGACAGTATGCCGCTCGTCAATGAAAATCGTGATATTGTTTTTGAAGGTATAAAACTTATTAAAAGCGGTGATTGTTCGGCGGCTTTTAAGGAACTTATAGCCGTTTCCAATATTAAAGAAATTAATTCGACGAGTCTTGCTTTTGTCATTGCACCGAGGATAAACGCCGCAGGCAGAATGGGTGACGCCGCGTCAGCGTTGAAATTAATGATTTCCGACGACAGACAACTTATCGAACAATTGTCGGTTAAACTTAACGCTTACAATCAAGCACGGCAAACCGAATGTGAAAATCTTTACAAAAGCGCGCGTAAAAAACTCGTTGATACTTGTTACGACAAAAAGATTATCGTCATGGAAGACGATAGTTGGAACGGTGGGCTTGTCGGGATAATAGCTTCTAAACTTGTCGAGGAGTTTTCTCGCCCCGTTATTTTATTCGTCAATAAGGACGGCAAACTGCACGGTTCGGCAAGGTCGGTCGATAATATCAATATTTTCGATTTAATTTCTTCTTGCAAAGAATACTTGACCGACTTCGGCGGTCATTCGCAAGCGGCGGGCGTGTCGTGCAATATTGAAAATTTCGCGGCGTTTAAGTCTGCGATTGAAAAATACGTCGACGAAAACTACGATTACGCTTATTTTCAACCGGAAAAGTCGGCGGATCTTCTCATAACCGACAAATTTACGTTAGACCTTGCTAAAGAGCTGAATAGGCTCGAACCATTCGGTACGGCGAATAAAAAACCCGTTTTTGCCGTTTCGACAAGAAATACTCAGTGTTCACCGATAAAAATCGGTTCGCCGCACTTATCCATAAAAACAGATTATATCGAAATGCTTTATTTCAACGGCGCAAAGTTAAAGCCAATGCTCGATTTGCCCTTTGAAAAGCATATAACTTTTGAACCTAACGTTTCCGTTTACAATAAAGAAGAATCGCTAAAAGGCTACGTAAAGGACGTAGAATACGTCATATCGCCGACGCTCGGTTCTCAGCTTTGCGGATTTAGACAAAGTATTCTTTGTGCGCTTAACGATAACGACGATTACTTGTACATTTCCGAAGAAATGACAGAAAAAGTCGTTGACGAAACTTTGCGAGAACATTACGGAACGATTTACGTTGCATACAATATTTCAACACTTGAAAAGTTTAAAACGCTTTCGGCGTGCGACAGATATTTGTACTCGACGTCGGGCAAAAATTTAGTCAATAACGTTGTTATAGCGCTTAACGAACCTCCGATTAGCGGCTACAAAAAAGTTGTTTATCTCGATCGACCTTTAGGTAACGTCAATTACGCCGAAAACGTAGGCGAGACGTTTATTAACAGAACAAATTGGGCTTTCGATTATTCGCGACTTGACGTTTCAAAGGAAACTTTTGCCGAAATCTATAGGCGGCTTTGCAAATATAATCGAGCGCCTGCGAATAACTCGATTGAATTTGTTAAAAATTGCGATATCGGATATAATAAATTCCAAACGGTCTTCGTTTTGGAAGTATTTTTGGAACTCGGTATATTTTCCTTTTACCGCGGAGAGTTACGCCATAACGAAGCAATTAAAAGCAGTTTGACTGCGTCGAAAATTTACACCGAAGTTGAGAAACTTCACAACTAGTTATGTACGAGAATGAGATTTTAGAACAAATCAGAGAACTTTATACCAAAGACGAGTGTCAATTAATGACTAAGGCGTTCTATTTTGCTAAAAACGCACACGAAGGTCAAAAAAGAGCGTCAGGCGAGGAGTATTTTATTCACCCTTGCGCCGTTTCTAAGATACTTATAGATCTTGGTATGGACTGTTCTACGATATGCGCCGCTTTTTTGCACGATACCATTGAGGACACCTCGGTTTCCGAAGGTGATATTTTGCGTGAGTTCGGCGATGAAATCTTAACGTTGGTACGCGGCGTAACCAAGCTTGAGAAAATCGAATTCAAATCAAAAAAAGAAGAACAAGCCGAAAATTTTAAAAAGATTTTCGTTTCGATGGCGAACGATATCCGCGTAATAATTATTAAACTTGCGGATAGACTGCATAATATGCGTTCACTTAACTTTTTGTCGAAAACAAGACAACTTGCCATGGCGAACGAAACTTTAGATATTTACGCTCCGCTTGCGGGAAGGCTCGGTATTTCAAACATTAAGTGCGAACTCGAAGATTTGTGTCTGAAGTATCTCGATCCCGAATCTTACGAATATTTGGAAAACAACGTTCAAAGTCATGCGGAGGAAAAGCAAAAATTTCTCGATACGACAGTCAACGAAATTAAAGAAATTTTAAATGCATCCGATATAAAAGGCGAGGTAATCGGGCGAAGAAAGCATTTCTATTCCATCTACAAAAAGATGAAAAATCAAGGAAAAACGCTTGACCAGATTTACGACCTTACCGCCGTTAGGGTTATCGTCGAAACCGTTGACGAATGTTACGAAATTTTAGGTAAAATCCACAAAAAATGGGTGCCGATTCCGGGTAGAATAAAGGATTATATAGCAATCCCCAAGCCCAATTTGTATCAAAGTTTACACACGACGGTAGTTACCGATTTCGGTCAGATTTTTGAAATTCAAATACGAACTTTCGAAATGCACAAGACTGCCGAATACGGTATCGCGGCACATTGGAAGTATAAGGAAAATAAGTCCGACGAAGATAATTTCGATAAAAAACTTTCTTGGATACGCGAGGTAATGGAGTGGCAACCGGGCGTTAGGTCGACCGAGTTCGTCGAATCTTTAAAGGGCGATATTTATAATCTCGAAGTCCTTGTATTTACGCCGAAAGGGGAAGTCGTAAGTCTTTCAAAGGGTGCGACGCCCATCGATTACGCTTATCGCATACACACCGAAGTCGGTAATAAATGCGTGGGCGCTAAAGTAAACGGCAAAATCGTTCCGTTAAACGCTACTTTGCAAACGGGCGATATTGTTGAAATTATTACGAATAAAAATTCAAAAGGTCCTTCTTGGGATTGGCTTAAAATCGCTAATTCGACTTCGACGAGAGCGAAAATCAAACAGTTTTTCAAGCGCACTATGGTTGACGAGCATATTAAGATCGGCAAGTCGATGCTTGAAATTCAAGCCAAGAACAAAGGTTACGTTTTTTCAACGTTATTAACCAACGCTGCTTTCGAAAGGGTTTCCGAAAAACTCAATTTTAACACCATAGACGAAATGTACGCGGCGGTAGGTTGCGGTGCGGTTTCGCCTCAACAAGTAGTATATAAATTCATTGACGTTGAAAAAAAAGCAGTGCCGCTTACACCCGACAGATTACCGTCGAGAGATTTATTGACGGAAAAACGCACTCATATGTGCGGCGACGTTACTATAAAAGGTGTAGATGGTTTGTTGATACGTTTTGCGGGGTGCTGTAATCCCGTTCCGGGCGATAACATTATCGGTTTTGTTTCGCGCGGGCGCGGAGTAACCGTTCATCGCGCCGATTGTCCCAATATGCAAAACGAAGATCCCGAAAGAATTTTACCCGCCGAATGGACGGGAAAATCGGGCGAAGGCTATGTCGTCAGTGTAAAAGTTACCGCTACCGAAAAGGCTCCGCTTATGACGATAGTATCGTCCAACTGTCAAAATTTAGGGCTTTTCGTTCTTTCGTTTAACGGAAGAATCGACGCCAAAAACCATTTTTGTCTTGCCGATATGACGGTGAAACTCAATAAAAAAGAAGACCTCGATATGCTCATCAAAAAGCTTACGGATAACCCAGAAGTATTAGACGCATACCGCACGATTGGCTGATATGAAAGTTTTTAAAGTTCAAAATTATCCCTTCGATTCATTTTGCTATATTGTAACCAAGGACGGCGAAAATTGCTTGATAATCGACCTCGGCGGCGACTTTTCGCAAATCGAAGGCGTTTTAACGTCAAATAATTTGACGCCTGTTGCCGTTCTTTTGACGCATTGCCACTATGACCACGTAAACGGTGTTTCTTCGGCAAGGGAAAGGGGCGTAGACGTTTATATTTCCGAGACGGACGGTATGCTTTTGGAAAGTGCAATAGGCACTTTGGCTAAATTCGTCGGCGTAAATTATACGCCTATAAAAGACTATAAAACTTTGTCGGAAGGAGAGTATGATTTCGGCGGTATTAAAGTTGAAGTTTTAGAAACCGCCGGGCATACTAAAGGCTCTCTTACCTTTGTCGTAGAAGATTGTATGTTTACGGGCGATACTTTATTTTCTATGACCGTCGGAAGAACCGATTTGCCTACGGGTAGCGGAGTAGATATGAAAAATTCGCTTAAAACCCTTGTGAATTTCTATAAAAGCGGCAATATTAATTACAAAGTTTATGCCGGGCACGGCAACGAAACAGATTTTTTATACGAATACGATAACAATCCTTATATTTTGCAAATAAAATAAAATAAAATGCTGAACACTAATTATCATAATTTTTCAAGCGACTTAAACGAAGTTTTGAACGAATTTATTAACTTCGACCAAGACGTAACCGTTTTAGGACAACTTTTCGAAGATACTTTTTCGGTAACCGTTAACGTTAGTGATATAGAGTATAAATATTCATATCCGTACAATCCGAACGGGGCACTCGAAGAAAAGCGGTTACAAAAGCGTTATTTAAAACTTTCCTTATACAAAGCTTTAAGCGATTTTACGGGCGAAAAACTTCCGTGGGGCGCGCTTACGGGTATAAGACCTACGAAACTTGCTTATCAGCAGGGGGAAGGTTTTGAAAAATTTTTTACAGACGTTATGCTTGTAAGTAGAGAAAAAACAAAACTCATCGCCAACATCCTAAACACTCAAAAGGGAATTTACAGTAGAAATCCCGATAACGCCAATTTATTCGTTTCCGTTCCTTTTTGTCCGACAAGGTGTGCTTATTGTTCCTTTATTTCCAACGAAATTTCAAAGGAAAAGCGGCTCGGCGAATACGTAGACAAAGTCTTGGAAGAAGCCGAAGCTTCAAAGCCGCTTATTAAAAATTTGCGCTCGGTTTATATAGGCGGAGGCACTCCCGTCGCGCTTCCCGACGCGCTTTTCGAAAAGTTGCTTAGCGGTATCGGCAAACAAACGGTCGAGTACACGGTGGAAGCAGGTCGCCCCGACGCGATTACGTCCGAAAAATTGCAAATCATGAAAGATTACGGTGTTACGAGGGTTTGCGTCAATCCCCAAACTTTTTCCGACCGAACTCTCGAATTAATCGGAAGAAAGCACACGTCGAAAGACATAATCGAAAAATACGCTTTGGTAAAATCCTTTGGGTTTGACGTTAATATGGATTTGATAGCGGGGCTTACGGGCGAAAAGTTCGCCGATTTCAAAAATTCGGTTGACACGGCGATTTCTTTAAACCCCGAAAACATAACCATTCATACTCTTTGTCTTAAATCGGGTTCTAAACTAAAAGAATCCACCGATAAATTATCGGACGGCGAAGTTTCCGAAATGGTCGAATACGCGCACGTCGCACTCGAAAAAGCAGGGTATAATCCTTATTATCTGTACCGCCAAAAATATATGGCTGGCAACCTTGAAAACACAGGCTATGCAAAACCTAATAAGGAATGCGTTTACAACGTCGACATTATGGAAGAAACGACCGACATAATCGCAAACGGTGCGAACGCTGTTTCCAAAAAAGTCGGATTGAACGGTAAAATCGTTAGAATCGGCGCGCCGAAGGACACGCTTTCCTACATTAACAAAGTATGCGACCTTATAGAACAAAAAAATTTGTTATTTAGGTAGAAAACGGGTTAAAAACGTTTTACAAAATCGAAATAATTTGCTAATATATTTAAGGTACTTAGGCTTAGGCGCAAGTTTTTCTCGTAGCGGCGTCTCGGTTATAAGCGAATATAACTTTCCAAGGAGATTTAAAAATGGAAAAAGAATTAAAAACGAGCATTATTAACGAATATGCTACACACGAAGGCGACACGGGTTCGGTTGAAGTACAGGTTGCTATTTTAACCGCACGCATCAATCACCTTAACGAACATCTGGCATTAAACAAACACGACAACCACTCAAGACGTGGTCTTTTAAAAATGGTTGGTCGCAGAAAAGGTTTACTCGACTATCTCAAATCCAAAGATATTGAGAAGTACAGAGACCTTATTAAAAGACTTAATCTCAGAAAGTAAGTTAAAAGTTTTAAGGGGGCACGATATTATACTGCCCCCGATTTTTCTATCCGATTGCATTATTCGTTGGCTTATATCCTACTTCCGTTTGAAAACGGTAAAGTAAAGCGGGCTAAATTTAGCCTTTAAATTACGGCGATAACGGAGGACAAGTTTGTTTTCCGTTCCTATAAACAGAGTTTAAGAGTAAAAGGAGACAACATGTTAGAAAATCACAAAGTTTTTGAAACCGAAGTCGGCGGAAGAAAAGTTACCGTCGACGTAGGCAAGTATGCACAACAGGCAAACGGCTCTTGTATCGTAAGATGCGGCGAAACCGTAGTTATGGTTAACGCAACGATGAGCGAATCCCCCCGCGAAGGCATGGACTTTTTCCCGCTTTCGGTTGACTATGAAGAAAAAATGTACGCTATCGGCAAAATCCCCGGTAGTTTCAAACGCCGCGAAGGCAGAGCAAGCGATAAGGCAATTCTTACTTCTCGTTTAATCGACAGACCTATTCGTCCGTTATTCCCCAAGGGACTTTTTAACGACGTAACGGTTGTCGCAACGGCTTTATCCGTCGATCCCGACATCGCTCCCGAACCTTTCGCAATGCTCGGCAGTTCCATCGCGTTATCTATTTCCGATATACCTTTCCAAGGTCCTACAGGCGCGGTAGTAGTAGGTATAGTCGACGGCAAGTACGTCATCAACCCCACTCAAGAAGAACGCGACAGATCCACTTTGCAATTAAATCTTTCCGGTACCAAGGACGCCATCATGATGGTTGAAGCGGGCGCTAAAGAAATCGACGACGAAGAAATGATCGGCGCAATTTTATTCGGCCACGAAGAAATCAAAAAACAATGCGCTTTCGTCGAAGAAATGGTTAAAGTTTGCGGTAAACCTAAACGCGAAATGGAACTTTACCACATTTACGACGAATTAGATCAACAAGTAAGAGAATTCGCTTCCGAAAAACTCGATTGGGCGCTCGATACTTTCGACAGATTCGAACGTCAAGACAGACAAGACCAAGTCGAAAAAGAATGTTTGGAACACTTCCTTTCGGAAGATTTCCACGGCTTTGACGAATTAGGCTTAGAAGAAGGCGATATCGTCCGTCAAGTTAAAGATTCTTTATACTATATCACTAAAGAAAAGGTACGTGCCAAAATTACCAATTTGGAAGTTCGTCCCGACGGCAGAAAACTTACCGAGATAAGACCTATTTGGTGCGAACACGGCGTTTTGCCGAGAGTTCACGGCTCCGCAGTATTCACCCGCGGTATGACGCAAGTTATGTCTACTTGTACTTTGGGCACGATAGGCGATATACAAAAACTCGAAGGCTTGGACGACGAAGTCGAAAAACGCTATATGCACCACTATAATATGCCCGGTTACGCTTCCGGCGAGGCTAAACCCATGCGCGGTCCCGGCCGTCGTGAAATCGGCCACGGCGCGTTAGCCGAAAGATCGTTGGAGCCCGTTATTCCTTCGATGGAAGAGTTTCCTTACAGTATCCGTGTCGTATCCGAAGTTTTATCTTCTAACGGTTCGACTTCCCAAGCGTCCGTATGCGGCTCGACAATGGCTTTAATGGACGCAGGCGTTCCCATCAAACGCCCCGTTGCAGG
>CAYNYV010000040.1:0-13530 GCA_964401515.1 uncultured Christensenella sp. | reverse complement strand
GCGCCAGGCAAAGTACAAATCTTCGTTTTGATTCAACATATTTCTTAAGACTATTCGCCGCAGCGCCAATCTATAAGAAGTTCTCTATGGAACATAAAGAAAAAGTGGGTTTTAGTAAGAAGTTCGTAAATTCGGGCTTCTTATTTTTTATATCTCAAAATTAATTTGTCGAAAGGCGTTGCGCTTGGTTTGGCGGTTCTGCGGGTTTACTTTGTACGAGGGAATCTTTTTTTGTGTATATTTGTGTAAGATAACCCGAATAGATATTAAAAAACGGTTGGGAATAGATAGTAGTCGTTAGAGAATTGAACCGTTCAAGTTTTAACGCTGCTATATTTGCAAAATCATTGTTAAACTCTTTCACAATACGGTCAAGTATTACTGCGCTCGTTTGCCTCGATTTTCCGAAACGAGCAGAAAGGGCACGTTTAAGGCTTAATCGGTTTGACTTTTTAACGGCTAAACAAAAAAATCGAAACGATTGAACGTAGTTTGTTGATAAACCGATGGAAATGCGCGGAAAGAGTTGAAAAAAATCAGAAAACAAGATAAAAAACACGGGCTGATAGGTGGGTAAAAACGATTAAAAAGACATAGTAAAAAGAGAGTAAAAGTAGGCGAAAAATCTGGGGGGGGGGTAGAAAAATTTTTAAAAAAAATTACTAAAAATTTAAAAAAACATAAACATTAATGGTAAAGGTGCTTTACATTAAAGCGAATTCTCTCGCGCGCGACATATTATATGTAAAATTAACGTTGGCTCGTGTACGGGGTGTATAAGGGCGTTTCATTAAACTTAATGTATATCAAAAAAAATTAATGATTGAATTAATGCGGAAAGTCGTGTTATAATCTATCTAAATAAGGGCGAAGCCCTAAATAATCCATTAGGAGGAAGAAAATGAGCAAAAAATTCAGGACAATGTTGACGATCGTGCTTGCTCTCGTTATGACGGCGTGCGTAGCAAGTTTTGCTGCGTGCGGTTATGTGGCGAGTTGTAACCACAACTACGTTGACGGCGTCTGCACTTACTGTAACGAAAGGGATCCCGAATGTAAATACGAGGTTACCATCACTAACAAAGACGACCTTACCGCGTTGTGGGTAGAAGGTTCCGATTCTCGTAAGGTTTCGGTTCTCGTCACATTAGGCGGCATGCGCGTCGGCGGAAACGTTTTACCGGAAGGCGAGGCTAAATCCGTCGAGTTCATGGTCGAAACCAGCGCCGCAAACGTCGTGGCGGTCGGCGACGATAACGAAACGCTTTCCGCAAAAGGCGAAGGTACCGCAACGATAACCGTTTCCGTTCTCGACGGCTACACGGGCGACGTTGCTTCCGACAGTGTGGAAATCGCCGTTATACCTTACTTACGCGGCGTACAAATCCTTAATAAGGAAGCGCTTTCGGAAGTTTGGATGATCGAAGAAGCGTCAAGGCAATTACAATTGGGCTTCAACCCCGAATACTACAACAAGAACAACCCCGAATACACGGTGGCTTCCGACAACGAAGAAGTTCTTACCGTCGGTGCCGACAAAAAGACTTTAAACGTCGTTAAAGAAGGTACCGCTACCGTTACCGTAAGCGCGCAAGATGCCGTCGGCAACGAACATACGGACAGCATTAAACTTACCGTACGTCCCGTACTTTCAAGCCTTGCAATCGAAAACAAGGAGGTTTTATCCGCTAACTGGAACGATTGGACGGTCGATCGCACTATCGGCGTTAAAATGGAACCTGCCGATTACTACACGACGGACAACACTCCCGTTGTCGTTACTTTCGGTACCGAAGGCGTTCTTGCTTTAGACGGACTTACCCTTTCGGCTAAAAAGGTCGGTACGACAACCGTAACCGTATCTTATGCGGGCAAGGAAGATTCCTTCACCGTTACGGTTGAAAGAGTCGCGCCTTTCGTTAAATTTGCAAAGACGAATAACTTTGACGAAGACAAATTATTCTTCGGCGTTTACGAAAACGAAGCGACCTCTATCCCCGCAATGACGGCTACTACTTGCGACGGCACCGCTTTGACGGCAAAAGTCGAACTCGTTCAAGACGGCACCGACGCTAAGCTCGAAAACGGCGTTTTGACGGCGCCTCAAGGCAACTATCAACTCGTATATACCGTAACCGATAGCGAAGACAAGAGTTTGGTTACAACCACTACCGTCGACGTAACCGTCGCAAGACGTTTAATCGGCTGGAATAGCGACGACAATGCTTGGAAGGTCGTAGGTAACGAATTCGTAAAGGAATCCGAACAAAAACTTACCGCCGAAGCTGGTACCGACCAATTTATGGCATTCAGCTATGAACCGAGTAAATACTATTACGTAGAAGTAGAACTTGTCGGTACTAAGTACAACGCGGGTGTTACGAACTACGTTTATATCAACGGTAAACTCGACAAAAAGAAGACGTTTATCGGTCTCGTACACGATAAAGACGGCGTCGAAGTCGTTGCTTTGGACTATGATTTGACGAGGAAATCCGGCAGCACCGGATATCAAAAGGTATTTGGTTCTCGTAACGAACTTTACTATACCTACATGCACACGCAACATGCGGAAAAATATCGTAAGTTGGAACAAAACGTTAAAGACGGAATAAAGACCAGCAAGATAGCGATTGCACGTATGGGCGATTACTTCTTTATGTTCTGGAACGATCAATACGTTTATATGTACACTTCGGAATACTACGCTGACAACGGTACTGTTCCCGGCTTAGTCGTAGAAGGCGAAAAGGGTAAAACCACCGCGCAGAACATCGTTTATATGAGCGGTCAAGAAACCGTTAAAGAAAAAGTGCTTGCGCTTACTCACGATTATAAAGACCTTAACACCGCATACGTTCCTAACGAAACGTACAAATTGAGTTACAACGATAAGTTGTTCACGTCTAACGGCGTAACTGAAGAAAACGGCTTAAGCTTTACTTTCACAGATCCTCAAAAAGGATTTAACAACGGCTGTGTAACTAACTTCGTATGGTTTGCCGAAGACTTCACATATTCTTGGGAATACGTAAACAACGGCGGTGACTCGAACACGAATGATAACAGTGGTATGATAGCCGAAATTCGTACGTCTAAGTATTATAAACCTTTGGGCGGCGAAGGCAAGTTGCAATTGGGCGCATACTATAGGCAAGGTAAGTTCTTAGGCCTTAAAGTCGGCAGTAAGAAGATAACTGAAGGCGTTGACGGAAGCAAGGGCTTCAAGTTTACCTACACGCGTAAACTTTACAGCAACTACACCGAAATCACGATGCTTGCGAAATCTCTTGCAGACGGCAAGGTTTATATCGGAACTTATAAGTACAGTAAGACAGATAAAAACGGTAACGGCTGTTGGGACGACGCTTTGACGATTCAACTCCACAACACTTACGCTAAAGGTACTTACACCAACATCACTTGGACGAACGAAGCGGTAGTAGAAGAACATACCGAACACGTTTACGGCGACGTAACCTATACTTGGTCGGACGATTTGATGACTTGCACGGCGACGCGTTCTTGCCAATATTACGGCTGTACTCATAAGGAAGCCGAAAAAGTCGACGTAACGACTTCCGTCAAGGCTGCGACTTGTACCGATAAGGAAGTTACGACTTATACCGCAACTTTTACGAACGCGGCGTTCAAGGCTCAAACCAAGACTCAGGAAACCGCCGACGAGTTAGGTCACCATATGGTCGACGTTCCCGCGCAAGATTCTACCGAAGAAGCAGTCGGTTGGAGCGCTTATCAAAGATGCGACAACCCCGGTTGTAATCATACCGAAGGCTATGTCGAAATTCCTAAAAAAGGCTCCGCACCTACCTTAACTTTAACCGCCGATAATTTGGTTGACAACGAAGACGGAACTTACACTTGGTCGATAATGGCTGACGCGGAAACGAATATTCCCGCCGCAAGCGCATTGACTTGGAAGGGTGTAGACGTTTCCGAAAGCGTTACCGAAGCGTTGCAAGGCACGACGGCAACCTTAACGGGCGGTGTACTTACCGCGCCTCAAGGTCCTTACACGCTTACCTATACCGTTGCCGATCCCATCAACACCGACCGCGTAACGACCGTTACCGTAACGGTTAACGCATACAGAAACTTAATTGCGTATAACGACGGTACTTGGGCTTACGTCGAAGGTAAACAGTATGTTGCCGACGAAGAACAACAACTATATAATACTAAGACATCGACTTCTAATGATGATGCACAACAGACGATACTAAATTATACTGCAAGTAAAAACTATTACTTCGAGGCAGAATACGTCGCTTCCAAAGGTTACTGGGGCGGTGTCGCGCATTATACGTATGACAGTGCAAACGGTTTGAATAAGACAAGAATGCTTGTTTCCGTAGTCTTGACTAGAGACGGCGTATCGCATTATTTCGCAGATTATAAGAACGGGACAAATGCAGGCTTACGCGGTAGCCGTAACGAAGCCAGTCCTATGAATATAGCAAGCATACTTTATCAATCGACGACCGATCAAGGAAAGGATGATCGTGGATTTACGGAAAATCCGTTGAATAGCGGCGATACGAAAATCAGTAAGATGGCTATTGCTCGTGTAGACGATTACTTCATTTGTTTCTGGAACGATCAATATGTTGCGATGTATGCCGCAAACGATCATTATACAGAAGCGGAAACCGTTCCCGGATTGTATTTATTAAATCGTAATAACGGTAGTCCCAATCAAAGAAGCGGTGAAACCGTTGTTAGAAATATTAACTATATCAGCGGTAAGGTTGAAGTTATGGCTAAGATTAATGAACTTACCGAGAACGGTAAAGGTATTAACGTTGGATACAAAGCACACGGCTCGATAAATGACGGCACGTTATTCGAGTCTCACGAGGCAACCGACGGTAAGCTTAGCTACACCTTCAAGAGCACCGAAAGAGATTTCAACTATGGTATGGTAAGTAACTACGTTTGGTTCGATAACGACTTCACATACAGTTGGGATTACGTTCCGACAAACGGTCAAGTTGGTACTGCGCACAATCGTGCGGGTGCTACTGCCGAAATGCGTGCAAGGCCTAACTATTACGCATACGGCGGCGACAATCAATTGTGGGGATGGCTCGGTAGAAAATCAAGTGACGAAGGTGCGATAACATTCGAAAACTTAGGCTATAACAGGCTTAAGAATACTGCCGACGAACTCGCAAACGTCGATGCAAGTAAGGGATTTAGATATACTGTTTCACGTAAATTGCCTAAAGACGAAGAGGGTAATTATATAGGCTATGCCGAATGGACTTATACCGCGACCTCTCTTGCAGACGGAACGACGTATACCAAAACTTTGAAGTATAATTCGACCGGCGATGACAGTCAAGGTATTGTCAAGTGGTTGCCTGATAATAATAGTAAATGGAACGATACATGGAAAGACGTCGTAACGCTCCAATGGCATAATACTTATACTGCGGGCGAATACACCAACATCACTTGGAAAAACAGCGTAGACGCTTAAGTTTAACTTTTCAAGTACACAGTTAATTCACAAAAAGGCAAATTAAGGCTTTGGGCGGCTTCCCCTCGAGGGCGATTCCCTTATTAAGGGAAATGTCGCGTATGCGACAAAAGGATTGCCGTGTGCGGCTGAGCAAAGCTGTCACGAAGTGACTGATGAGGTGTGATAAGTAAAATTATAACACCTCATCCGTCGCGACAAGCGCGACACCTTCCCCTCAAGGGGAAGGCAATGAAACACCACGCAACTAAAGGTGGAAATGTCAACGCAGTTGACAAAAGGATTGCCGTCCGCGGCTTAGCGAAGCTCCCGCGTAGCGGGTGAGAGGTCGAAATTTGCAACGGAAGAAGTCCGTAAAAGGACCTCTCCGTCACTACGTGACACCTCTCCTATGAGGAGAGGCTTTGATAACCACAAGTAACAAAAATCACAAAAAATCACAAAAAATCACAAAAAATCACAACAAAAAGCACAAAAAGTAAAAGTCAGAGCAAAAATTAAATAACAAAGGCAAGACCTTGTTAATAAAAACAAAAAATTCTTATGGAGGAATTTGCATGATTAAAACTCAAAAAAGATTAGTTGCGCTAATCGTATGCTTGGTTATGGTTATGTCGTTTACCGCTTGCCAAATCCAAAGTGGAGGCGACACAACGTATAAAAAAAGCTACTACAGCGTAACGTACAATCTCAATTATGCCGGCGCGGCGGAAAATCGCGTCGAGTCTTATCAAGCAGGCGCAACCGCGTACAACTGGCAAGCCCCTCGCGACGGTTTTAAAATCAGCGGGTGGTATACCGATGCGGAATGCACAGAAAAGTTCGATTTTTCAAAACCACTCGAACAAGACGTTGTTTTATATGCAGGTTGGGGCCCTCAACCCGGTATGGTAAAAGTTACGTTTGATTTCGGCTATTCCGGCGGTGCAAATAAGGAAGTCGCCATTAAGGACGGTTCTACCATTAATAAAAAGCACGCGCCTACCATTAACCGTTACGGTGCAGACTTCAACGGTTGGTTTACCGATACTGATTTTACTAAGGAATGGGATTTCGAAACCGACACCGTTGACGGCGACACCACTCTTTATGCAAAGTTTACGCAAACCATAAACGTTGCTAAAGATAAAGACGGCAACATCATTTACAACAATATCGTCATTAACCTTCATAACCGTATTACGGGCGTTCTTCCTCAAAGTACTTTGCAGAAAGTAGTAGACGTTTTCAACAAGGAATACGAAGGCAAAATCAAAGTTAATCTTACTTCCGGTACAATCGGCGACAACCAAAAGAACGTATTTTTACGTATTCAACAATCGATCGATATGATGAAGGACGGTTCGACTTATTATCCCATCGGCGATATTTATTCGCTTGCGGACATCGACATCAAAAACGATGATTTCTTGGTCGGTGCTTTAAACGAATCTACTTCGGCGGGCGTTATGCTTCATACGCCTATCGGCGCGATTGCTCCTTACATCGTTTACAATAAGGCTTTAATGGAAAAATACAGTCCGAACGGTTTACCGACTACGTTTTCCGAACTTTCCGCCGTTTTACAAGCTGCGGCGAAAGGCGAAGCGGCGAATAAGTCGTTTAAGTCTATTCTTACAACCTCGGACGACCACTTCAACCAATATCTGTCTATGATCGCGTTCTCGCAAAACAACGCCGATTATTTTACTTACAGTTATCCGAAGGTTACGAGTTTGTGGAACGATGAGGCTTATCTGAATCGTGCCGTAACCGCAATGGAAAACACTTACGATTTATTCGGCGTAAACGGCGCAAACGGCGGTTCTGCAACAGCTACGAACACGAGCGCTATTTATACGGCAGTAAAAGGAAGCAACGCCCTTATGGGTATTATGTCTTGGTACGGCGACGAAAGTTCTGTCGCTAAGGACGAGACCGTCGGCGTTATGCCTTTAAACGGTTTATTTACCGATTCTACCGACGAAGCAAGTAAACGCGTTCCCGTATACACTTTCGGTATCGGTTTCTATAACGGCGCCGAAAACGTACTTGCCGACCCTCTTAAGATTTGCGCTTCCGCAGTTTTGACCAATTGGATTTCCGAACACGATTATTTGTTCGCGCAGTACGGTTATATGCCTATGCGCAGAAGTTCTTACGAAAACGAAGAATACGTTAATTCGCAAAACGCCACCGTTAGTTTGTTAAAACAAGCGGTAGGTTCCCCCGAAAACTTCTGGACGCTTTCCGGCTGGAATAAGGCTTATACGGTTATACCTACAGGAGCTTCTAAGAATACTATCGTTGCTTATCTTAACAGCACAAGCGGAAAGAAGAGCGATGCCAAGACTAAAGTTGAGTCTATTTACGCTGAAGTATTAGACAAACTTTCCTAAAGGAGAAATATTATGAAAAGAAAATTATCGATAATTTTATTATCTGCTTTGTTCGTAATCGCTACTTTATTAGGATTGACCGCTTGCGATACCAATGGCGGTAACGGCGGACAAGGAGGACAAGACGAAGTCGCTTTTGCCGATAAATGGACTTGGACGACGGCGTCACCCGACGGAAGCATTACCGCGGAAGTCGCACAAGATGCTTACGGCACACTTTATTACAGCGTTAAAAAAGGCGATGCCGAGGTTTTAAGAAGATCTCGAATAGGTCTCGATATCGAAGAAGACGACTTAGGCTTTTTGTCTTTCAGAAAACAGTCTAAACAATCGGTTAGCGGTTCTTACGACAATATTTCCGGTAAAGTCGCTCACGTCGATTACAGTTACAACGAAACGTCGCTCACCTTTAAGGCATGCAATTTCTATGTGGACGTAGTCGTTCGCGCTTACGACGACGGTTATGCATTCAGATACAACGTTCGTAGCGTTGACGGCAGCGAAGGCACGATGACGGTTAAAACCGAAACCACGGCGTTCGCTTTGCCCGAAGAATCTTCTATATGGGCTCAAAAAATGAGATACAGCAGCACCAGCGGTTCGCTCGGATTTTATTCGTACGAAGATCCTTATAGAAAGATAAACGCAAATGCGGTTAACACTGTCGATTATTACTCGATGCCGATTATGTACAACGTTCCCGACACCGATTATTATTCGATGATAACCGAATCCGAACTTATCGGCAGCAACTATTACGGTTCCGTATTAAAAGCACCGAGCAATTCCGAAGGCGAAGCTATATTCAAAACCGAACATAACCCCGCCGGCGCTATGGTCGACGATAATCAAGTTTCTTATCCTTTCGAATCTCCTTGGCGTGTAGGCATCATAGGCGATATGAAGACCGTTCAGGAATCCGAACTTGTCGAAAAAGTTTACTATAACGGCGAAGAAGATTACACCGATCTTTATTGGAAGCCCGATAACTACGACGAACTTTCCGCCGAAGAACAGGCAATCTACGATTATGACTGGGTTGACGCCGATTTGACCGGCTGGAGCTGGCTCGCAAACGGCGGCGCTAACAGCCAATACAATTACACTTTGCACAGAAGTTATCTTGACCTTGCTGTCAGAATGGGTTGGGGATATGTTCTTCTCGACGCAAACTGGGGTGTTAATAACCCGATTAGCACGATCAAAACCTTTATGTCGGACGCTGCCGCGCAAGGCGTAAAAGTTCTTGTTTGGTGCGACGCTTTGTCTAACTTCGGTAACGGTAACGTCGAGATTTTAAAAACTAAACTCGATTTATGGAAATCTTACGGTATTTCCGGTATCAAGATCGACTTCTTCGACGGTCAAAGAACTAAAAACCAAACTCACCAATGCGAAGATATCGATACTATTAAATGGTATGAAACCATTTATCAGGAATGTGCCAAACGTCAATTGGTCGTCAACTGCCACGGTTGCAACAAGCCTACCGGCGAAAGAGTAAAATATCCTAACGTTCTTAACCGCGAAGCTATTTACGGTAACGAAAACAAGAAGGTCGGCGCAAGCGACACCATCAATATTTTGTTCATAAGAAGCGTTATCGGCCCTTCCGATTTTACTCCCGTTGTCAATCCTTTAAGCGACAACTTGACTCATGCGCATCAGTTAGCGTTGTCCGTTTTGTTTGAATCCGGTATTCCTTCGATGGCTGATAAAGTTAACGCTTACAGCGGTGTTGTAGAGGATTTCTTCAAAACTCTCCCTGCGCTTCGCGATAAAACCGTTTATTTAGGCGGTAAACTTGACTCTCACTATATGGCGGCTGTCAAGACCGGCGATTATTGGTATGTCGGCGTTGCCAACTCTTTATTCGAACAAGACCTCGAAATCGATTTCTCCTTCCTCGAAGAAGAAGGCGAATGGGTTGCCGAAGTTTATGCCGATAACGAAAAGGGTGATGCTATCGTTAAAACCGAAATCACTGTTACCAAAGATAACGTACAATCCTTTACCGTTTTAGCCAAAGGCGGTTTGGCAATGCGCATTTATAAAAAAGCATAATAAAAGAGAGGTTATAATACTACGATGAAAAACAAATTAATTAAATCGATTTTAGCAATCGTACTTTGCTTGACGATGATTTTACCTTTTGCCGCTTGCGGTAACAACGAAGAAGACGACGGCGGCAACACTACCACCGGTGAACTTACCTTCGACGATGCTGGAAACGTTGTATTTAAGAACGTTACCGTACGACTTCACACCGTTGTCGACGGCGTCGATAAAGATCCTTTCCAAGCGTTGGTTAACAGATTTAACTCTTTATACGACGGAAAAATCAATATTGTCGTTGACAATACCAGTTGGTCTTCTTACGAATCTACCGTTTCGCAAGCAATTACCGCAAATTCCAAAAACTCTCCCGATCTTTTGATGATGCATCAAAAATCGATTAACAACTTTGTCGGTAAGAACCTTATTATACCTTTCGATAACGCAATCACCAAATCCGGAATTTCCGTTGACTTAAATAACTTCCCTCAAAAGATGCTTAAGTACACTACGTACAACGGCGGTTCGGAACTTTACAGTATTCCTTTGGACGCTCAATCTCACGTTGTATACTACAACAAAAAAGAACTTGCAAAAATCGGTATGGGGATTCCTACCAATTACGAAGAACTCGTTGCGGTTTGCAAAAAGTATACCGAACAAGAAAAGCAAAGAACTATCGAATGGGCTACAAGCGACCAATATTTAATCAACTATACGTACGTTACCGCAATACTCCAAAACGGCGGAAAAATCTATAACGAACAAACGGGTAAAGTTGAATGGTACGACGACGTAACTACTCGTAACGCGATTTCTCAAGCATCCGAATTTTTCCGTTATATGATTAGAAACGGTTATGCAGGTTATAACGTGGCGGATACGACAAACGTTACCAACTTCATGAACCAAGATTGCTTGTTCTTGTTCTACGATCCTTGGGCTGTTTCCGACCTTATCAAGAACTATGCCGACCAATACGGTATTACTAAGGAAGAAGTCTTAGACGAGTACGTAGGTTGCGCAAGCGTATCTAATTGGTTCGCTCAAACCGATAACGAGCAAAAGAATTATATTTACGGCGATTCTCACTACTTTGCTTTGTCGAGAACTTGTAAAGATATCAGAAAACAAGCGGCTATATTGGAATTCATCAATTGGATGACCACCAATCCTACCGCGGGTAGCGAATGGGCGAGTGCCGGTCATATCAGTTTATCCAAGGCTATTTTGAATTCTACCGAATATCAAAATAACAGTTATGTCAAACTGCTTAATTCGTTCTACGGCGACAGCGATAATTTCGTTTGCATCGGCGCAACTTCGCAAGCAACGAACATTTTGGCTAATATAAAGGTTCTTTTCACCGAAACGGTTGACGTTAACACCAACAATCTCGATTATGCGACTAACAAAGTAAAAGACGAAGAAAAGATAAGAGACAAACAAAAGACGTTAAACGAAGATAACAGTTTCTTTAACTGATTTTCAATGGAGAACTTATGGAAGTCGATTTATCGCAGAAAATAAAACTGCAAAAGGCGCGCAAGAGGAGGGAGGCTCTTCTTGCGCTCCTAATGTTAAGTCCGTTTTTAATTATTTTCATTTGTTTTTCTGTTATACCGTTTCTTTCGGGGTTTGTATTCAGTTTTATGAAGTACGACCCTTATGTGCCTACCGCTAACAAGTTTATAGGTTTTACCAACTTTAAAAACTTATTCAATTTGGATTTGGGTATTTCAAAACGTTTCTGGAGTTCGTTTTCGACAACGTTATTATTCGATATCGTTACCGTTCCTATTATGATTATCATACCGCTTACGCTTGCGTATTTTGTAAATATGCACCCCCCGGGATATAAATTTTTCCGCGCGATAATTTATTTGCCGTCGGTTGTATCGGTAACCATAATGGGTATTGTCTTCAATTATATGTTTGCAAGCAACGAAACCGGACTTATCAACGCTCTTTTAGGTAAACAAATCGACTGGCTCGGCGGTAAGCCGTGGCAAGGCGACACCTTAAGGTGGGTTGTTATGCTCATTGCTTCCATATGGTGGGGGACGGGCGGAAATTTCGTTATTTTTTCCGGTGCGTTACGCGACGTTCCCAAGTCGTTATACGAAGCGTGCGAAATGGACGGCGGCGGCAAATGGAAAAAGATAATGAAGGTTACCTTCCCCAACATAAAGTCGAGCATAAATATATGCCTTTTCAATACTTTGATAGGTTATTTAAGCCTTTACGGACAACCGTATATGCTTAACACTATCGAAAACGAAAGCATATTCGTCAGCCCGATGATGTTCATACAGTATTACTTGGAAGGTAAACTCGATTTTTCGTCGCAGACAGGTTATTTCTGTGCCGTAACGTTAGTCTTCGGTCTAATCGTTGCCGTGCTCAGTATGATACAGCGTATAGTGTGTGCCGAAAGAAGACCTAATACTAAATATTCGGAGTCTTGCGAACATTTTTCGGCATCGCGTGCGGCGTTGTGCAGTATGGCTACATCGAGCAATTTCTCTATGGAGGGAATTGACAATGATTGATTCTAAAAGACTGACTAAATCTCAAAGGACGCGTCGCCGCGAAAAAACAGTTTCTTTTATAGTATTGTTTGTCGTTGCCGTGATTTGGAGTATTCCTTTCTTGTATATGTTCGGCACGTCGTTTAAAACCGATTACGAACTTATGACGAGGCCTAAAAGTTTTTTCCCGTCGTCTTTAAAGAATTGGACTTTAAAACATTACACGGGGTTCATTATTCGTGACGGGGAACTTGACAACATGCCTATATGGCTTTTTAACTCGCTTTGGTCTACGGCGGCAACGGTCTTTTTGACGGTTGTTTTGGATTTACTTACCGCATATGCCTTAGTATTTTTAAATTTCAGAGGCAAAAAAGCTCTTATTAATTTCTTTTTGGTTTGGATGGCAATTCCCGCAGGACTTATCGGAACGGCTCCTAAGTTTGCTTACTTCCAAAGTATAAGAAATTCCATGGACATTCAAACGAAAGCAGGCAACTATTTTTATATTTACTTTTGGATCATTATTCCGAGTTGTATAGGTATTTTTAATATGTTCTTGGTTCGCAACTTCTTTAATTCCATTCCTAAAGACATTATCGAAAGTGCAAAAGCCGACGGCGCAAGTCATTTTACTATATTTATGCGCGTAGTGTGTCCGCTTGCTAAATCTACAATTATGCTTATCATATTGTTTACGTTTACAAGTTGTTGGAACGGTTTAAACTGGATTAAGTTGTTAACCGCGGGCGAGGATACTAAATTTAAAACGATAACCGTAGCGTTAACGGGACATACAGGCGGTTCGTGGAGTGAACTCGGCGACAATATGGCAACAAGCGTTTTCGCGCTTATTCCTATTATAATCGTGTTTATTATTACGCAAGACAAGATGATCGACGGTATCGCAACAACGGGGGTTAAGAGTTAATTATGGAAAATAAAAGAGCATTTTTACAATTAAAAAACGTTGAAAAGGTATACGCAAACGGCGAAAAAGCCGTTTACGACTTCAACCTCGACGTCGAAAAAAACGATTTTATAGTAATAGTCGGACCGTCGG
>CAYNYV010000039.1:0-14081 GCA_964401515.1 uncultured Christensenella sp. | reverse complement strand
TTTTGCTTTTCTTTATGCTACTTCCGACCACCGAAAAGGCAACTCAATCGGAGGCATTGTAACAATAAAAAGTGTCCATAAAAACGTGTCACAACGGTTGGGAAGAATACAAATGCGATAAAAGAGTATATAGCAAGTCAACTGAAAAAAGATAGAGAAGCGGATCAAATAAGCATATTCGATCCAAGCGACCCGTTTACGGGTGGCAAGTAAAAAACGCGTGGCTGCCAGGCCGATTAAAAGCGCACTTGTGCGCCGCTTGTAAAGATAGGGCTATGCCCGAAAATGAGAAGCCACCCGCTTGGCGGGTGGAGTTTCACTTGGTATACGAAAACCACACGATAGCGTGGTTCAAAAAAGGTTAACCGATGAAATTGTCAAAACAACTTCGATTGTGTATAATAAAGATGCGACTTGCTAGTCAAGGATAAAAACACAATCGGAGCGTTACGTTAACCATAAAAAGTGTCCATAAAAACGTGTCACAACAAGCACACGCCACGGTTGCAAATTCGGTTTTTTATGGTTAAAAATAATAGGGAAACATATTGTAAAAAGATGCCGATGGATTGTAATTGCACTTGAAAAAACAGGCGTAATATGATATAATAAATCGGTAAAATGTAACGAGGTAAATTGTTGTGAAAAATAAAATTAAGATTTTTGAAAATAAACAAGTCAGAACGGAATGGGATGTAGATAAAGAGGAATGGTATTTTTCCGTTGTTGATACGGTCGCAATTTTAACGGATAAGGACTATGATTCTGCTCGTAAGTATTGGAAAGTCTTAAAAGGAAGGTTAAAGGCAGAAGGAAGTGAACTGGTATCATTTTGTTACCAGTTGAAAATGCAAGCGTATGACGGAAAAATGCGTGCTACCGATTGTCTTGATACCAAGGGCATTTTGCGACTTGTGCAAAGTATTCCGTCGCCAAAAGCCGAACCTTTCAAAATGTGGCTCGCACAAGTCGGAAGTGAGCGTTTAGATGAAATTGCCGATCCAGAAAAAGCAATACTTCGCGGTGCAGATTTTTATCGCGCGAAAGGATATACGGAAGGTTGGATAAATCAGCGTTTACAAACGATTGAAATGCGTAAAGAGCTTACGGACGAATGGAAGGCTCGCGGAATCGAACAAGAAAAGGATTATGCGATTTTAACGAACGAGATGACGAAAGCTTGGAGCGGAATGTCCGTAAAAGAATATAAGGCATTGAAAGGTCTTAAAAAAGAAAATTTGCGCGACAATATGACGAATATAGAGCTTGTCCTGAATATGCTTGCAGAGGTTACGACGACGGCTCTTTCTAAAAGCAAACAGCCCGAAACGTTCAAAGAAAACATCGAGGTCGCAAGAGAAGGCGGTGAAACTGCGAAAGAAGCGCGGCAAGCTGTTGAAAAGAGATTGGGTGATACGGTTATTTCGCCATTAAATGCGAGTAATAAGCCATTGTTGGAAATAAAAAATGATGACGATGAGAAGGCTTGATTCGTAAAATTCGTCAATTCTGCGACTGAAAAGAGAAGTGAAATATGTATGATGTGATTGTAATCGGTGCTGGACCAGCCGGAAACACCGCAACCAAGACCTTAGCAGATAAAGGTTATAAAGTCCTTTTAGTTGATAAATTCAAAATGCCACGCTACAAATCCTATTCGTGACAGCTTATGAAAAAATCATATTGACAAAAATAGTTTTAAAAAGCGATTTTATATATCCAAATGTATTGCAATTTTAAGCCAACATGATATAGTATAATTGTAATGGATTTGAAGGAGGTATTCTCCGATGGATTATTTTCTTGCCGCGATACGGCAAGATGGCACATCTAAGCGTATGCGTTTTCTTGACGAATAACATGAGTCCAAATGTAGTTTTTACATATGCTCGCCCATATACCTATAAGGAATTTCGTTTCCGATATAGCTATCAGCTTCGCCATAGATAGTACGTTTTCGGGGGGGATTTTCTCTTTGAGAATTGCAGACGTAATTTTCTTATTTTCGTTTTTTATTTTTATATGTCTCCGATTGTTGAATTGCCTTTTCGGCAGCAATAACCCAAAGCATAAAGAAAAGATTTTTGTTTTGACTGTTGTATGTCGGATAACACGGAAGTCAACGACCGAGAAAAAAGTTTTACATAAAAATAACGTTTAACGATTTTGTTTCGCTAAACGTTATTTTTTATATCTTATTCGAATTTGGGTAAAAGTTTTTTCGTTTACTTTTGCTTTTCTTTATGCTACTTCCGACCACCGAAAAGGCAACGCAATACAATACTACGTTAAATTGCATTACGTTATAACATAGCGCACTAAAAGTCGCTCGTCTATCAAACGATGATTTGGCGGTTACGTTCTCGCTAAAATTTTAAGACGTTTCGGGGTATAATAATAAAAATTCTTGATTTTCATCGTTTACAAACTGCTTTTAAAGTCGAGTTTACAAACCATGATTACAAATCGCGTTGGCGTATGATTGTAAGAAAATTTTTCGACGAAAAGATAATGGCGCCGACGGCGATTACTATTGCAACGTCGGGTAATACGTAACTTATTTGATAGACTAAACTGTATAAAAAGGGGCTTTGGTCGCCGGCGAAAGCCGAAAAGGCGAAAACGCCCGCCAAAAAGTGCATTACAAGTCGCGCGACGCCGCTGACTGCCGCGCCGAGACAAAATTGCAGGCGCGGTAATTTTTGTAAGCGAAGATTGTCGTTAAAAATTCCGCAAAGACCTACGCAACAAAACGCCAAAGGATAGTCTAAAATAAATTGGGCGGGGTGGATGATGTAAGGATCTTGCACTGCTTGCAACAATCCGTATACGGCGCCGACAAGTACGCCTTTTTTCGTGCCGAACATATACGCGTAAAGCATAATCGGCAACATGGAAGCAAGCGTTATAGAACCGCCTTGCGGCATTTTAACCAATTTCAAGTAGGAAAGCGCGAAACTCATCGCGACCGTTACGCCGCCGTAGGTTAACGCACGCGTCGTAAAAGTCAATTTTTGTTTGTCGGTTAAACAGGCTACGACGATGATTACTGCCGTAAGCGTTACCGCACTTAACGTAAGCGGAATTGTTTTTACGTCGGAATTTTTCAGTCCGTTAAGATCGGCGCCGTCGCCACTTAAAAAGTGTATTAACAAGCAGACGAGCGTAGCGATTAAACTTATCGCTACCGTAATAATAGCCGCAAACTTTATTTTTTTGTTTTTACAGTAGGTAAAAATTATTACGCACGTAGTGAGCGATAAAAGGAGAATAGCCGTCGGAACAAACAAAAGCGTTATAAATACGCCGTCTTTGGCGTTTTCGATAAAGGTAATCGTTAAAAACAAGATTGCTACGGCGCACGCATATGCGGTGAAGAAAGTTAAAAACTTTTTTAAAAAACTCGACTTTTTCGTTTGTTTCAAACAAATAAGCACTACAAGAAAAGATATTACGAGCGCTAACGTAAGCCAAATAATTGTTGCGCGCAACGAACTTTTCGGCGTGGAAAAGTCGAACGGATACAAATAAAACTTACTTAAAAGACAAAAAAACATAATAAAAAACCCTCCGAAAAAATGCGGAGAGCGCCTAAAAATTAGAAAAATACCTTATAATAATCCCCGTCAAGCATTACCTTGTTAGGTTCAATGGGTATAATCTCAGCCATAGGGCACCCCGTTTATTAAGATTATTGTAACACCGTTTTTTATCGTTGTCAACAAAAGTAAAAGTGTTTTTGATAAAATAATTACAAATATTTAAAAGTTTTTTAAAAGCGGAAAAGCATTGTTTAATTTGTTTTTTAAAGGCAATGCGCGCTAAATTTAATTTTTTACGTTAAAAGCACTTAAGATAATCATAATAACTTGTTTCGGCGCATAAATTAGCGTAGGAAATATGGAAAAATCGGAGGATTTATGGATTACGATATTTACGGCGATATTGCCAAAAGAACGGACGGCGACATATATATCGGCGTAGTTGGTCCCGTAAGAACGGGCAAATCAACCTTTATTACTAAATTTATGGAGCAAATTGCTCTCCCGAATATGGCGGAAAATAAAAAAAGCGTGGCGATTGACGAAATGCCGCAGTCGGCTGACGGCAAAACCGTTATGACGACCGAACCTAAATTTATTCCCGCCGAAGCCGCTTTAGTAACCGTCGGCAATATGACGGCTAAGTTTAGATTGGTCGATTGCGTCGGCTATATGGTGGACGGAGCACTCGGCGCAGAAGAAGACGGAAAGCCTCGTCTTGTTTCCACGCCTTGGCAAACTTCTCCGATGCCTTTTTCCGAAGCCGCTAAATTGGGTACCGAAAAAGTCGTTAAAGAACATTCTACCATTGCTGTCGTCGTTACTGCGGACGGAAGTTTTACAGACATAAAAAGGGAAGCTTACGCGGACAAGGAAAAGCAGGTCGTAAGCGAACTAAAGTCCGCCAATAAGCCGTTTATCGTGATATTTAACACGTCAAAACCTAACGATGAACTTACAAAAACAACGTGCGAAAGTTTGGAAAAACAGTACGGCGTTGCCGTTGTTCCCGTAGACGTTTTAAACATCGAAAAACAAGATATCGAAACAGTATTGAAAAAAGTTTTGGAAGAATTTCCCGTTCGTACCGTCGATATAAAGATACCGTATTGGATACAAAGTCTGCCTCCTGACGGCAAAATTTTGTCATACACAATCGGCGCCGTTAAAAACGCCGTTAAAGACGTTGAAAAAATGAAGGACGCGAAAAAACTCGAAACAATGTTTGATTCTTCCGACGTTTACGAGCCTATAGAAGATATGACGGTCGATTTGTCGACGGGTTGCGTTTCTATCGCGTGTAAGGCAAAAGAGGGCGTTTTCTTTATGGCGGTTTCCGAAGCGTCGGGCGAAAGTATAGAAAAAGAGTCCGACCTTATGGATTACGTTAACGAACTTACCGAAGCCAAGCGCAATTATTCCAAAATAAAAGACGCCCTTTTCGATGCGGAAAGCGACGGATACGGTATCGTTCAAGCCGATTTCGACCAAAGCAGCGTAGGCGAGCCCGAGGTCTGTAAAAAGGCAGGGCAGTACTGCGTTAAAATGAGAGTCGATTCGAAAAGTTTGCACCTTATCCGCGCAGATATTACGCAAGAGGTCGAGCCTGTTTACGGAAGTAAAGAACAGTGCGAAAACTTCCTTGCCGTTATGGAAAAGGAAGGATATAACGCCACCGTTTTCGGCCGTCCGCTTTCGTCGATAGTAGAAGAAGAATTGATTAAAAAATGCGCGAATTTACCCGATAATTTGCGCGGAAAAATAAAACGCGTCGTTACGAAAGCCGTAAACGAAAAAAGAACGGGACTTATTTATTTACTCATTTAGCACTATTGTAAGCGATACGTTACGTAAGTGCTGTCGTAAGCGATAAATTGCCTTTTTGACGGTGATTTCGCTGTTTGTCAATAAATTTTTACTACGTATTTTTAGTCCGTGGAAGATATTGTCGCAAAATATTTTCCGCGGGCTTGTTTTTTCCTTGTTTTTGTTTTGCAAAATCGGGATTTTGCGGTAGAATATTATTACAACTTATATTTTTATGGAAAATAATATGAAATACGAACTTTTGGCGTGCGATATCGACGGTACTTTGCTCAATACAAAAAGGGAAATCACCCCTAAAACAGCCGAGGCCGTTAGCACGATGATTAAACATAATAAACGTTTCGTTTTATCTACGGGGCGACCTTATAACGGCATTCTCGGCGTTATGGATAAACTCGGGCTTAAAGACCGCACGGTAATTATCTATAACGGCGCGACGGTTATCGCCGACGGAAAAGTTATTTATTCGATTTGTCTCGATAAAAAAATCGCGGAAACCATCGTTGAACGCGGACGTAGTTCGGGCGTTACCGTCATTTTGTGGAAGGGCAACGTTTTATACACCGAAAAGCCTTGCGAAAAGATAGAATTTTACAAAAAACTTGCTTGTACCGAGCCTAATTACGTTCAGGATTTATTGTCCGTTTGCGACGAAAACGTTACGAAAATAGTGTGGTACGATTGGGTTTCGACGGCTAAAGAACACTGCGACGAAATGAATTCTTTAATTAGTTCTTGTGCGACGGCTTATCTTACGCGCGACGATTTTATAGAATTCGTTAATAAGGATTGTTCTAAAGGTACCGCACTTAAAATGATTGCCGACTATTTCGGCGTGGATATTTCAAAAACGGTTGCAATAGGCGATAATTACAACGATATACCTATGTTTAAGGCTGCCGGACTTTCCGTTGCTATGGAAAACGCCGAAGATTTTGTAAAAAAATCGTGCGATTACGTAACGGACAGTTGCGACAACGACGGCGTTGCTAATGCGATTTTTAAGTTTTTTATCGATTAATTTTTATTATGAATACGATTGTTGATTTGCGCGATTACGACTCGGTAACGAGCGTGAAAATTGAAAAGTCCCCCTATAGGTCGATTATTTATTGTTTTTCGGGTAAACCTACGCTTGATTTCGGCGAAAAAACAATGGGCTTAGACGCTGAAAATTATTGTATTTGCCGAAGCGATTCGGAAATCGATATAACGGCGGCAGAAAATTTTTCAATAACGGTCGCAAGGATAAAAGACGTCGCGTTACCGTTTTTTAGTAGCGAAACGTTTAGCGATGAAAACGGCGGTGCGGTAGCCTTTTGTCTTAACCGCGCTCGAGAGTGTTTTTTAGATAACGATTCAAAAACGCAACCTGTTTTGGACGCATTAGGCAATCTTATCGTTTGTTACACAGCCTTTTCTTATGGCAAAAACGGCAAGGTGGGGTTGTGCGAAAAAATAAAAAACGCCCTTACGGAAAATCATCAAAATTCTTCGTTTGAAATTTCTACATATCTAAAAACTTTGCCCCTTAGCGAAGATTATCTTAAAAGAATGTTTAAAAAACAGTATGGCGTTACGCCGCACGATTTTCTTGTGAAAATACGTCTTGAAAGGGCTAAAATGATGCTTTCTTCGGTAAACAGGTTCGATTACACAATAAAAAGCGTAGCCTTGTCGTGCGGTTTTAACGATCCGCTTTATTTTTCAAGATTGTTTAAAAAGCGTTTTAATATGTCGCCGCTTGCTTATTTACATAGATTCGACAAGCCTTCCGCAAAGAAAAAAATTCCCGTCGGGGGCGTCTTCGAAGATGACGTTTAACGTCGATAACGGGCTTATAGCCCCACTTTTCACTCATATTTAACGTTTTTACCAAAAATTAAAGGATGCAGGTACTATATATTATGGACGATATACAAAAATTAAAGGAAGCAATTGAAAATTCCGATAACGTAGTGTTTTTCGGTGGCGCGGGCGTGTCTACCGAAAGCGGAATTCATGATTTCAGAAGCACCGACGGGCTCTACAATCAGAAATTCGATTACCCGCCCGAAGTAATTCTTTCACGCGATTTTTTCCACAACAAGACTAAGGAATTTTACGATTTTTATCGTGCGAAGATGATTGTTACAAACGCTAAGCCGAACGCTGCCCACTACGCGCTTGCCGAGCTTGAAAAACGAGGCAAACTTAAAGCGGTAATAACACAAAACATAGACGGGCTTCACCAACTTGCCGGGACGAAAACTATTTACGAACTTCACGGTACGACGTTGAAAAATCATTGCCAAAAGTGCGGTAAGTTTTTCGGCATTGAAACGATTGTTAATTCGCAAGGCATACCTACGTGCGATTGCGGCGGAATTATTAAGCCCGACGTCGTTTTGTACGGCGAGCATCTTCCCGTTTTGGCGGTAAGCGGCACGCTTGCCGCGTTAAAAAACGCCGACGTATTAATCGTTGCCGGAACTTCACTTACCGTTCAACCCGCGGCAGGGTTTCTTAATTTTTATCACGGCAAGCATTTAATTTTGATAAACCGCGACGAAACGCCTTACGACGATAGGGCGGACGTTATTATTCGCCAAAAGGTCGGCGAAGTGCTTAATAAGGTTGTTTTTCAAGATTGATTTTTTTGTCAACCGAGGCATATTTTACCTAAAGAACGGGCACGGTTTCGTCTAAAACACATCTTAGTAGGGTTAATACTTGACAAAAATTCTATTATGTAATACAATTACTAAAACAAAGGAATATCGAATTATCTATGAGCTTTAAAAATTATTTCACTGCGCGCAAAATTGCCAAGATAGCGATTTTTTCGGCAATGGCATACGTGTTGTATTTAATAAACGTGCCGCTCGTTTTTGCCTTTCCGTCCTTTTTAAAACTTAATTTATCGGATATACCTGCGCTTATCGGCGGTTTTTCGATGGGACCCGTTGCCGGAGGAATAATAGTTTTTATAAAGATACTTTTAAAACTTCCGTTTTCAAACACTTTGTGCGTGGGTGAATTGTCAGATTTAATCAACGGGCTCGCGTTTACTTTGGTTTCTTCGCTTATCTACAAAAACCACAGAACGAAAAAAGGCGCCGTGGCGGCGATGACGATAGGCTCGGTTGCGTCGATATTGACGGCGATTGTTTGTAATTTGTTTATAATGATTCCGCTATACTTAAACGCGATGCATTTTACTCTCGAACAAATCGTTTCCCTTTGCCCCAAGGCGTTTAACGTAACGACAAGTAACTTTTATCTTTATTATGCATTGGGCGCAGTGCTTCCGTTCAACGTTTTAAGGTGTTTTGCTAGTTCGCTCGTAACGTTTTTCTTATATAAATCTTTAACCAAACTTATTAACAAAATAGGGGATTAGTATGGTTTACATTTCAAACAGTCAAGAAGAAACGAGGAAAATCGCCGAAGATTTTGCTAAAACGCTGAAAAAAAACGACGTTGTATTGCTCGAAGGCGAAATGGGGGCGGGTAAAACGGTTTTTGCCAAAGGCGTCGCCAAAGGGCTCGGTATCGAAGATAACGTAGTTAGCCCGACGTACGCTTATATGAACGATTACGACGGAAAACTTTACCACTACGACTGTTACAGACTTTCTTGCGGAGAGCAAGCCGTTAATCTCGGTTTAACAGATTATTTCGAGGCGGGCGGTATTTGTCTTATCGAGTGGTCTGAAAACATAAGTTCGGTTTTGCCCGAAAATTGCAAAATCGTAAAAATAGTCCGCAACGGCGAACAAAGGATTATTACCATATGAAATATCTTGCAATCGATACAAGCGGCGACTACTTAACGGTGGTGTGCCGCAACGGCGATATTATAAAATCGCATTTTTCCTATATGGCGGGCGTAAAACATTCCGTTTCGCTTATGCCTATTATCGAAGAAGTTTCGAATTCGGCAAATCTCGATTTAAAAGACGTCGACTTTTTTTCGTCTACGACGGGACCCGGTTCTTTTACGGGTATAAGAATAGGCGTGTCGACGATAAAAGGTTTTGCCGACGCTTACAATAAACCCGTACTGCCCGTTACAACTTTGGAAGTTATCGCATATAATAGCACTGTAAGGACTCGTCTTGCCTTAATCGACGCCAAACACGGCAATTTTTATGCCGAAGGGTATACCGATAATCAAGTAACGTTCCCGGCAAAATTTATCGATAAAGCCCAAGTTCTATCTTTGCAAAATGATTATAAGTTAATCGCTAACGGGCTTATAGACGGACTTTTGGTTGAAACAGTCGATTTAGCGCAAGGTCTTATTTCTGCCGTGGAATCCAACCTTAACCGCATAAGCGACGACGTTGACAGTTTGCACCCCTTCTATTTAAGATTATCGCAAGCCGAGGAAGGAAGAAAATGATTGTCCGCGAAATGACAACGGAAGATTTGCCTTACGTTTTGGAAATCGAGAATTCGAGTTTTTCCGATCCTTGGACGGAAAATATGTTTCGCGGACTGTTCGATAGCGAAGTTTATAAAAATTACGTTGCTGTTGAAAATAACGAAATCTTAGGCTATATGTCGGTTATCGCCACTTTTTATGTGTTCGAAATAATGAATATCGCCGTAAAAGGTCAAGCAAGAAAGCAAGGCGTTGCGACTTTACTTATGAACAAAGCGAAAGATGTTGCGCTTAGCGTGGGGGCGGATAGAATTTTTTTGGAAGTAAGAAGTTCCAATCTTCCCGCAAAAAATCTTTACGAAAAATCGGGGTTTACCTACGACGGCGTTCGTCGGTGGTATTATACCGACGGCGAAGACGCGCTTTTAATGTCGCTTAAAATGTAAGAGGTTGAAAAAATAATTACAAATATATCGGGGTTTCAAACTTACTTGAACGGTAGGGGAGAGCCGTTACTTTTTTTGCACGGTTACGGCGCGTCAAAGGAAAGTTTTTCCTATCAACTTGATTATTTTTCAAATTATTTTAAAGTGTATTGTCCCGATTTACCGGGCTTTAAAGAAAATCTTCCTTATCCATATAGTTTGGACGATTATTGCCGTGTCGTTAAAAATTTTATTACATCTACGGGTGAAAAAGATTTTTCGGTAATAGCACATTCTTTCGGTGCAAGGATTGTTTTAAAAATGTCGCCATACAATTTTAAACGGATAGTATTTACGGGTGCGGCGGGATTAAAGCCAAGGCGTAACGCTTGCTATTATTTTAAAAAGTGGGGTTATAGGTCGATTAAAATCATTTTTGGGGAAAAATCGGCTAAAAAATTCAGTCAAAGATTTAACAAAAACGGAATTGAAAACATGACTTACGAGCAGCGCGTAAGTTTTATAAAAATAGTAAACGAACATCTCGATTACAAACTTAAAGACATTGTCGTGCCTACCCTTATAGTCGAAGGAAACTCGGATAACGAAACGCCGCCTTATATGGCAAAACGTTTTTTAAAGGGGATAAAAAACAGCAAACTCGTTTTTTTGGACGGCGGACATTTCGCTTTTATAGACGATTACAAATCTTTCAATATTATAGTAAAGGAATTTTTATTGCAATGATAAATTACGATGACGTTACTAAGTTTTCCGAAATTTTTAGTTCGGAATTCTATATATTCGCTTGCGTTGCCGCGCTTATCAACACGATTTTTGCCGTTATAATCGCAAGAAAGTTTATGCAGATAATGCAAAGTAACGGTTACGTAAGGAGTGCTTATTCCAAATGGACGCACCGCAAGGATAACATTTACGTAACAAGACTTTCCATGATGGTAATGCTTTCTTTGATGGCATACTTGTTGTTTTGCGTTGTATTTTCGTACACGAAGCGGCAATGGAATTCTTTTGCGGGATTTGTGTTTTATGCCTTTTTCGCGATAATATATATACACTTTGATTTTAAGCGCAAAAACAAGGCTTTATTCGTATTGACGCCGCGAGCCATAAGGCTTACCGTTACATTTGTAATCGTTTACTATCTATATACGCTGATTCTTCTTTTCGGCGTGCAGATTATCGGTTACGTCGCGAGGGAAAATTATTATTTTACAGACATAAGATTCGGTGTTTTGTGCGTAAGCCCCATAATGATACCGCTTATAGTGGAATTTTCAAACTTTATCAACAAGCCTTTTGAAAACGCTCGCAACAAAAAGTACATCGAAAGAACGAAAAAAGCGTTAGACGACGCCGACGGTCTTATAAAAATAGGAGTGACGGGAAGTTACGGAAAAACTTCGGTAAAAGAAATTTTAAGGACTATTCTTTCGGTAAAATACAACGTTTTGTCAACGCCTTCTTCCTACAACACTCCGATGGGCATTGCGAAAAGCGTTCAACGCTACGACGGAACGCAAGACGTGTTTATCGCCGAAATGGGAGCAAGGCGATCGGGGGATATAAAGGAGCTGTCGGATATCGTAAACCCCGATTACGGTATTTTGACGGGGGTGTGCAATCAGCACCTCGAAACTTTCGGAACGCTCGACGCTCTTTTCAAAACCAAGTACGAATTAGTGCTCGGCGTAAAAGACGGCGGAACGGTGGTTTTCGCGGTGGATAACGAAAACACTTACAATTTAAGCAAGCAAGCGAAGGTCGACAATCGAATATGCGTTATGACGGCGGGCGTCGATAAAGCGCGGGCAGAGGACGTGTATTGCGAAGATCTTGTAACCGATATTACGGGTAGCCGATTTACATTGTGTTTTAAAGACGAAAAAATACAAGCATCGACGATGCTTATCGGCAGACATAACGTGTCGAACATTATCGTTGCTGCGGCGCTTGCGTATAAACTCGGGTTAACGGCTTCTGAAATAGCCGAGGGTATATCGCTTATAAAACCTATAAGACACCGCCTCGAAGTTATGAAAAACGAAAAGGGTATGACGATAATCGACGACAGTTACAATTCTAACGTCGAAGGTACCGTTGCGGCACTTGAAGTGTTTTCCGAATTTACCGGGCGAAAAATTATCATAACGCCGGGGCTTGTCGAACTCGGTCGAATGGAAGATTTGGAAAACTTCCGTTTCGGCAGGCGTATGGCTAAGGTCGTTGATTTCGCTATATTGGTCGGAGGTCCCAACGCCTATAAAATGCGCGACGGACTATTGGACTCTGAATTCCCTTACGAAAAAATTAAGATTGTTCCGAACCTTAACGACGCCATAAAGTTTTTGTCGGGAATTTCTCAAGAAGGCGATATCGTATTGTTTGAAAACGATCTTCCCGATAAATTTATGTGATTTAAATTTTTAAAATTTCAAATCAATAATTAATAAAACAAAAGAAACACTTGGAAACTTTTACTTAAGACGATTAAAAAAGTACTTAAGAGAAATTAGTTTTCAGGTGTTTTTTTGAAAAATATTATAATAATTTTCGGCGGTGTGTCGCCGGAACACGACGTTTCGATAGTTACGGGCTGTCTTGCAGTTAATAGCCTTGACAAGTCCAAATTTAACCCAATACCCATCTACGTCAACAAGCGCGGCGAATGGTTTACGGGCGATAAACTTTTTAAACTCGGCTTTTTTAAAGAGTATTCCGAAAAGAAACTTGTGCGTGTTTTTCTTATTGCGGGCGAAAACGCTTTATATCGTTATAGTAGCAAAAAAGAGATGTATAAAATTGCCGCGGCGATAAACTGTATGCACGGCGGAAGTGGCGAAAACGGTACTATAGGGGCACTTTTCGATTTGTGCGATATACCTTCGACCTCTGCGGAACTTTTTTCCGCGTCGGCGGCGATGGATAAGGAATTTACAAAAATAGTTCTTCGCGGACTTGACGTGAAATTTGTTTCCTACAAAAAAGTTTCGCGCGACGGGTTTTATAAAAACGCAAACAAGACGGTGGACGACGTTGTAAGCGAACTCGGCCTGCCCGTTATAGTCAAACCCGCGTGTACGGGTTCGTCTATCGGAATAACGGTAGCGGAAAATTACGAGCAGTTATATAAAGCGCTCGTCCTTGCGCTTAGATACGGCGAAAAGGCGATAGCGGAGCAATATATTTCCGATTTTATCGAAATAAACTGCGCCGCATACCGTAAAAACGGAGAGATTACGGTAAGCGAACTCGAAAGACCTTTATGCGGTCATGATATTTTGACTTTCGAGGATAAATATTTAGACGCAAAATGCGGTACGGCAAAACGGGAATTCCCGGCAAATTTGCCGCGCGGTGCTACGCAAAAAATCAAAAGCACGACGAAACTCGTTTACGACAAACTCGGTTTTTCGTCGGTTATAAGGGTTGATTATATAGTAAAAGACAAAACTGTCTATTTAAACGAAATTAATTCGGTTCCGGGAAGCCTTGCATACTATTTGTTTTATAATAAAATTAGCGGAATAACCGACCTATTGACCGACTTATTGAACGAAGCCTTTAAAAAACATCTTGCTAAAAAAGGCAGTATATCGCATTACGAATCCGACGTATTGTCGTTTAAAGGTATTGCCCTTAAAAAGTAATTTTTCCGTAAAAAAGCAAGTCTTTAAATATAAGCATGTTTTTTACCGCGACTTATATTGTTTTAAAAAATAATTTTTCTTAAGTAGTCGAAAACGTTTTACTTTTTTTCGTTTTAGTGGTAAAATGCACTCGACAAGTTGGCTGTGCGACTGCGGGGAAAGAAATTTCAACGAGGAAAGTCCGAGCTTCACAGAGCGGGATGACGGATAACGTCCGCCGAGGGTGACCTTAGGGAAAGTGCAACAG
>CAYNYV010000038.1:0-14241 GCA_964401515.1 uncultured Christensenella sp. | reverse complement strand
GGAAAGAGGTTTTGTAAACGTTGTTCTCTCGTTGCTTCGACTTTTTTCATCGACGCAAGTTGTTCGTCTGTATACTTGTACATTTTATTACCTCCTTACTTTTCGATGTCGCGATGATTGTAAAGTTCTTTTAACTCGTCGATGGGCTTACCCATAACGTCTTCCATAATCTTTACGAAATCGCCGTTGTTTATTTCGGAAACGCGTTTTTCTAAATGTTCGCAGTTAGGCGCCAAATACTTGCCGTATAACCTACGCGCGAGTTCGGCAACTTGCGGATGAGAAATCCCCGCGGGGCAACGCGAAGAACAAATACCGCACATTACGCAGTCGAAACTTTCCTCGGCGCACAATTTATATTCGCCGCGTTGAGCGTATGCGATATATTGCATTACGTTTAAGCCTTGCGGACAAGCCTTTGTACAAGCGTTACAACCGATACAACTGTAAATTTCGGGGTATAGTTGCATCATAATCTGCTCGGTCGGCTTAATTTTATTAATATCGTAAACTTGCTTTACCAAGGGGAAGAAAGGAAGCGTCGCAACGTACATTCCCTCCTCTACCTGTTGTTGACAAGCAAGGCAAGTTTTCAATTCTTGTTTTCCTTTAATACGGTAAAAGGTAGCGCATGCGCCGCAAAAACCGTTACGACATCCGCAACCGCGGACTAATTCGTAACCGGCGTATTCCATAGCCTTCATAATGGTAAGACTTTCGGGAACGCTGTACTTTTTACCGAAAAAATAAACGTTAACAAATTTTTCCATTTCAGTTACCTCTTAATACTCGTCGGGAAGTTCGTCGAGTTGATCCATTCTAAAGACAGGACCGTCTTTACATACGAATTTGTCGCCGACGTTGCAACGACCGCATTTGCCGATACCGCATTTCATTCTAAGTTCGAGCGTAGTGTAAACGCGCGTTTTGGAAAAACCGAGTTCCAAAAGACCTTGAAGCGTGAACTTAATCATTATGGGAGGTCCGCATAAAACTGCCGTCATCGTAGGATCTAGTCCGAGTTCTTTTACGTACGCGGGTACGAAACCTACGTGTCCGTCCCAACCTTCTTGAGGACGGTCGATGGTTAAGTAAACTTCAAAATCCTTTTCGTTCTGCCATTCGTTTTTGATTTCGTCGATGTCTACTAAATCGTCTTTGCTTCTCGCACCGTAAACGACTACGACTTTACCGTAATTTTCGCGGTAATGACGAATATAGTTTATAACGCTTCTTAAGGGCGCTAAACCGATACCGCCGGCGATGAACAATACGTCTTTGCCTTTAAAATCCTCGCCTTCGACGGGGAAAGGCGTTCCGTAAGGACCGCGAACGGTGATTTGCTGACCTACTTCGATGCTGTGTACGACTTCGGTAACGCAACCGCATTTTTTGATGGAAAATTCCATGAATTCCTTATTCGTCGGCGAACTTGTAATACTGAACATACATTCGCCTACGCCGGGAATGGATACCATCGCGCATTGACCGGGCATATGCTCGAAAAGTTTTTTGCCGTCAGTACCTACGACTCTAAACGTCTTAACGTCGGGCGTATCCTTTCTTATATCGGTTACTACGCCTATTTTGGGGATTAAATTTTCGTTAGTCATTCTTAGTACCCCCTATTTTTTTGATTACCTTAACGATATTAAGGTGTTGCGGACATTTTTTAACGCATCTGCCGCAACCGACGCAACTATACATACCGTACTGCGAAAGATAGTATACGAGTTTGTGCATGAAACGCTGACGATAACGTTGCATTTGAGTGGTACGCGGATTTGCCGCCGCCATTTGCGTGAAATCGCTGTACATACAACTATCCCAGCAACGGAACCTTATTATATCCTTGTTGGTCTTAAAGTCGCGTATATCGAAACATTGACACGTAGGACATACGAAGGTACAAGCGCCGCACCCTAAACAAGCCTCGCTTAATTCGTTCCACACGGGAAGGTCGAAAAGTTCGTTCAAATTTTCAGGTTTGAAACGGCTTAAATCGAGATTGGCAAAAGGTAATTTTTCTGTGATTTTCTTACTTTCTTCGCAGATTTCGTTAACCTTTTTATCGTCGGTTTTTTCCGTAAGATCGCCTACTAAACTTAAAACCTTTTCGCCTTTTTCGGTATTAGGTCTTAAATACAGCGCTTCGCTATCGAGCCAGCACGTTACGTCGCCTAAGGGATTAGTCGCGTCGATTCCGAAAACGGTGCAGAAGCAACTGTCCTCGGGCTTTCCGCAAGCCAAAGTGAAGATTATACCGCTGTCGCGTCTTAATTTATAGAAAGTATCGACGGGTTCTTGCAAAAATACGTTGTCTAAAACGGAAAACGCTTTATAGTCGCAAGCGCGAACGCCGAATACGACGTAGTCGGTAAGTTCTTTTCTAACGTCGTCGATAGTGATGTTTTTACCTTCGGTGCGGAACTTCATCATAGTTTCGCTCTGCGGGAAAAATACGTCTTTAGGCGATTTTACCGTTTTTAACGTGTCGATATCGACCGTATCGCCTTCCTTATAGTATCCGTAGTTGACTTCGCCGCCCTTTACTAAAGGAATATATAGCGGCATTTTGTCGGAAATCGCTTTATAGAAGGCATTTAAATCGTTACGTTTAATTTTTAACATTATTTTGCCTCCTTTGTAAATACTTCGTCGGGGTTTACGTCATCCGTGGTAAAACTCGTTAAAGGCGTTTTGCCTTCGGCAACCTCGCCCGCTTGGAAATCGCCGTACAACGTGTCGATATCCTTTATAAACTTTCTGTTTAAAAGGTGTAAAGGAATACGTTGAGGGCAAACCCTCGAACACTCTCCGCAGTCGGTACAGCGACCGGCAACGTGGAAAGCACGGATTACGTGGAAAAGTTGTTCTTCGAAACTTACGTCGTTTGCTTTTGCGGCAACGCCCGATTTGGGGTTGTCGAAAACGCACTTTAAGCAAGAGCACGCAGGGCAAACGTTGCGGCAAGCGTTGCAACGAATACATTTAGACAACTGTTCTTGCCAGAATTTGAAACGTTCGTCGGGAGTCATCGCCTCTAACTTGGCAACTTCCGAAAATCTGTCGTTTTTGGTTTCGACCATTTCGTTTACGACGATAGTTTCGTCGGCGATAACGAATTTTTTACCCTTGCAAGACAAGCATTTTTCAAGCAAAACGCTTGCTTTTTCGGCGGTTTTTTCGCCGTATAAAGTATTAAATACCGCAGCTTCGCCTTCGTATCCGACATCTGTGATCGAAGTTATTCCTAAAGCTTCTAACTTATAATTGTCTAATTTTCCTTGACATTCGATACCGATAACGTAAACGTTTTCGCGTTTTACGCGGTTTTCCTTTAAAAGTTCGTTTAAACTGTAAGTATCGCAAGGCTTTAAAAATACAGTCGTTTTACCCGGTTTTTTGGTTACGTTTATTAAGTATTTACTTAAATTCGCGCCGCAAAACTCGTTGTAAACGAAGTTATCGAAAGATTCCGGTGTTTCGAAGGTTGCGGGGCTCGGATCGTAAACGAATTCGCCTTTCGTCCAACCGACTACTCTTTGGACTTCACCGGAAGATAGTAATTCCTTGGCACGGTTTACCAAACGTAATTCAAGCTCAGTCATTATTACCCTCCTTTATTCTCAAGTCGCTTAAACGTTTATTTTCGCCGAGAGCCGTTACCTTTTCGACGAAATCGTTCATAACTTGCGAAAATTTAGCGCCTTCCGCAGCAGAAACCCATTCGACGCGAGTACGCTCTTTCTCTATTCCCAAATAATCCAAGAAACTGAACAAAAGCGACATACGACGACGGGTGTAATAGTTACCCGTTACGTAGTGGCAATCACCGGGGTGGCAACCGCACAAAATTACGCCGTCGGCTCCCCTTTGAAAAGCCTTTAAAATAAACGTCGGATTAACGCGACACGAGCACGGAACCCTTATGATTTTTACGTTTGCGGGATAACTTAAACGGCTGGAACCCGCTAAGTCGGCGCCCGCGTAACTGCACCAGTTACAGCAAAAAGCGACTATATTGGGTACAAAAGGTTTGTTTTCAGCATTTTCGGAAACGTTTTTGCTTACTTCTTGCATATTGCTTCAACCTCCGAAAGTATTTGCGACGTGGAAAATCCGCTTAAATCCATTGCGCCCGACGGACAAGTTACCGTACAAGCACCGCAACCTTGACAAACGGCGGGGTTAACGCTTGCAACGCGTCTTACCTCCGTTTTACCGCCGCCTAAGCGGAATTCTTTATCAATATAAGTAATGGCACCGTATGCGCAAACATTGGCGCATTGACCGCAACCGTTACACATCGTTTCGTTGCTGTGAGCAACGCAAGGATTGGTTTTTAGGTGGTCTTTAACGAGGAGCCCTATAACCTTTGCCGCGCAAGCGGAGGCTTGCGATACCGTTTCGGGTATATCCTTAGGACCTTGGCACATACCGCATAGGTAAACGCCCGCCGTAGGAGATTCCACGGGACGAAGTTTAGGATGGGATTCGTTAAGGAAGTTATTTGTATCGATACTTGCCGTAAGCAAAGTAGCGATTTTTCTTACCGACGGTTCGGGTTCGATTGCCGTAGCCAAAACGACCAAATCGCTTTCGATGGTAACTTGTTCGTTATCTATAAGGTTACTGCCTTGAACCATAAGTTTACCGTTTTGATTGTAAACTTTACCGACCATACCTTTAATATAATCTACGTTGTACTGTTCGACGGCGCGACGGTAAAACTCGTCGTAGTTTTTACCGGGGCAACGAACGTCGATATAGAATACGTGAACTTCGGTATCGGGATATTTTTCGCGAATAAGCATTGCGTGCTTAGCGGTATACATACAGCAGACTTTACTGCAGTAAGGCTTGCCGTTTCCGCTTACGTCACGCGAACCTACGCATTGAATAAAGGTTATTACCTTGGGATGAGTTCCGTCGGACGGACGTAACAAAACGCCGTTCGTAGGACCTGCCGCGTTCATAAGACGTTCTAATTCCAAAGAAGTAATTACGTCTTTGTTGTCGGAATACCCGTATTCGTTGAAGTTTTCGAGCCCGATAGGTCTGAAGCCCGTCGCAACGACTATCGCGCCGTATTCCCTGTCGATATACTCGTCTTTCATTTCGTAATTTATCGCGCCCGCGCCGCAGAACTTGCTGCATACGCCGCACTTACCCGTTTTCAATTTCAAGCATTGTTCGGGATCGATGACTGCAACGTTAGGTATCGCTTGAGCAAACGGAATGTATATAGCCGTACGGTTGTTCAAATTCATATTGAATTCGTTAAGACCTTTTTTGGAAGGACATTTTTCCATACAAACTTTACAGCCCGTACACTTGGTTTCGTCTACGAAACGAGCCTTTTTACGGATTTTGACTTTGAAGTTACCGACGAAGCCTTTTACGTCCTCGACTTCGCTATAACTTAAAATGTCGATTTTTTCGTGCTGAGCGCAGTCAACCATTTTAGGGGTTAAAATGCACGCCGAACAGTCTAACGTCGGGAAGGTTTTGTCGAGTTGAGCCATTCTACCGCCGATTGTGGGGTTCTTTTCGACGATATCGACTTGGAAACCCGCGTCCGCTATATCGAGCGCCGCTTGAATACCCGCTATGCCGCCGCCGATAACCAAAGCGCGCTTAACAACGGGACTTTCGCCCGCTTGAAGGGGTGCGTTAAGTCTTACTTTGGCGATTGCCGTGCGCAATAAAACGAGGGCTTTTTCGGTTGCTTCCTCTTTGTCTTTGTGTATCCAACTGCATTGTTCGCGCAAGTTGGCGATTTCGACCATGTAGGGATTTAAGCCCATACTTTCGGCGGTTTTACGGAAAGTCGCTTCGTGCATACGAGGCGAACAAGAACCTATAACGATTCCGCCGAGGTTGTAATCTTTTATAGCGTTTTTGATAAGTTGCTGTCCGTTTTCCGAACACATATATTGGTAGTCGGCAGCGAAGACGACGCCCGGTTCCGACTTGATTTGTTTTGCCAAACGTTCGACGTCGACCGTTGCGGCTATGTTACTGCCGCACCAACAAATAAATACACCTATGTTTTGCATTTGAATTCTCTCTTTTGATTTTTACTTGTTGTATTTTCTGTACGCGCTTACTAATAATTGCTGAGGAACGAGTTCGGTTACTATTGGAGGAATATCTTCCGCCAAAAGTCCGTTGTTCCCCTGCATGCGGGTAACCGTTGTTCTTACCGCTTCGACGACCGCTTGAGGAGCGACGCCGCGCGGACAACGTTCAACACATTCCATGCACGATAAGCAATGCCAAATCGCTTTGCTTTTTAACAGTTTTTCGATTTTGCCTTGCGCTAAAAAGGTAACGAATTGATGGGGTTTTATATCCATTTCCTTAAAAGCGGGGCATCTCCCCGAACATTTACCGCACTTCATGCATTTTTGCACTTCGGTGCCGCTTCTTTCGATAAGATTTTTTTGAAGGTTTTTATCCATTTTGTTTCACCCCCAACGCTTCCGCCAAAAGTTCGGTAAAGTAAACGACTTTAATATCCGTTTCGTTGTGCTTGTTTAGGTTATACAAGCATAACGGACAAGCGGTTACAAGCATTTCCGCACCGTGCGCTTTCGCACTTTCCAAAACCATGTTACTGCGTTTTTTGGGAAGGTTTTCGTCCTTAAAGCCGACGTAAGCGCCGCAACATTCGTTGCGCATGGGGTATTTGACGGGGGTTGCGCCGATAGCAGCCAAAAAATCTTCGATTATAGAAGGATTTTCGGGTTTGTCGAAAGCCATAACCTTTCCTGGGCGGAGAAGCAAACAGCCGTAATACGCGCCCACTTTTTTGCCGACGGGATTTACGACTTTTTCGCGAATTTTGTCGAAACCGACTACGTCGCGAAGCATTTCGAGGTAATGGATAACTTCGGTTTCGCCGTTATAAGGCTCCTCGAACTTAGAGTAGTTGTTTGCCTTTAATCTGACGTTTTCGTCGTTTTTCATATCGTCGTTGACGCGCTTTAACACGTTGTGACACGCAGAACACAGAGTAAGAAGTTTTCCGCCGTTACGTTTAGCGTATTCCAAGGCGCGCACCGCCGATAGTTTTGTAGCGATCTCGTCGCGGCTTGTGGGGTAAGTTCCGCCGCAACAAGTCCAATTTTCAATTTCTTCCATAGTAACGCCGAGCGCTTCGGCGGACAGTCTCGCATAGATGTCTAACTGCTTGCCTTGCGTCTTGAGCGTACAACCGGGATAGTATGAAATCTTCATATTTTATTTCCTGATAATATTCGCAGACGCCGCGAAAAAACCGCGGCATCGCAATTATTGTTTTATTTTTTGGGATAAGCCATTTCTTCGGGGTGAAAAACCTCGTCGAAACGCTCGCTTGTAAGAAAACCTAATTTAACGCACGCTTCCTTCAACGAAATATTCTCTTTATAGGCAAGTTTTGCCGTTTTTGCCGCGTTTTCATAGCCTATATAGGGGTTTAAGGCGGTAACGAGCATTAAAGAGTTATGAAGGTTGTGCGTCATTTTTTCCTTGTTCGCACGGATACCCGTAGCGCAATTTTTCTCGAACGAAGCAACGCCGTCCGCCAAAAGACGAGCCGACTGCAAGAAGTTGTAAGCAATTACCGGCATAAATACGTTTAATTCGAAATTACCTTGGCTTGCGCCCATAGATACGGCAATGTCGTTAGCCATTACTTGTACGGCAACCATCGTTAAAGATTCGCACTGGGTGGGATTTACTTTGCCGGGCATTATGGAAGAACCCGGTTCGTTTTCGGGAATAAATATCTCCCCTAATCCGTCGCGCGGACCGCTTGCGAGCCATCTTACGTCGTTAGCGATCTTCATAAGGTTGCAAGCAAGAGCCTTCATCGCGCCGTGGGCAAACACCATTGCGTCCTTAGACGTTAAAGCGTGGAACTTATTGTCCGACGTAACGAAGTTTTTGCCGGTAAGTTTGCTTACTTCCTTAGCGACTTCTTCGTCAAAGCCCTTAGGCGCGTTTAAACCCGTACCTACGGCAGTACCGCCCAAAGCAAGTTCCTTCAAACTGCCGAGGGAAAGCGCGATTTGAGCTTTTGTCTTTTCGACCATCGCGCGCCAACCGCTGATTTCTTGCGAAAACGCGATGGGAACGGCGTCTTGAAGATGAGTTCTACCGCTTTTAACGATTCCTTCGTTTTCCTTTTCGAGCCTTTTGAAGGTTTCTATAAGTTTATCGAGCGACGGGAAAAGTTTATCCTCTATCGCGATGACTGCGGCGATGTGCATAGCCGTCGGGAAGGTATCGTTACTGCTTTGCGATTTATTGATGTCGTCGTTGGGGTGAAGAAGTTTTTGCCCGGCGAGTTCGTTACCGCGGTTTGCTATAACTTCGTTGGCGTTCATATTGGATTGGGTACCGCTACCCGTCTGCCAAACGACGAGAGGAAAATGTTCGTTTAACTTGCCGCTTATGACTTCGTCGCAAACGGAAGAAATGATTTTGCATTTTTCTTCGGGAAGTTTACCGAGGTTGCAGTTTGCGATAGCGGCTGCTTTTTTAAGTATACCGAAAGCGTGAGTGATTTCCCTCGGCATAACTTCGGTACCGATTTGGAAGTTTTCGTGACTGCGTTCCGTTTGCGCCGCCCAATATTTATCCGCGGGGACCTTCATTTCGCCCATCGTGTCTTTTTCAATGCGATATTCCATTAAATAATCTCCGTAAGCGAATAAAATTATAACGTAATCTGAGCGATCGTGTCTTTCAAGACTTGCGCGCTGTGTTGTAATTTTGCGATTTCCTCGTCGGTAAGTTTGCTGTTAACTTTGCCCTTGATACCGTTCTTGCCGATAATGGTCAAAGTACTTAAGCAAACGTCCGATATGCCGTATTCGCCGTTCATCATCGTGGAAACGGTCATGGCGGTATTACTGTCCATCAAAACCGATTTAACGATATGGCAAACGGTGCTTGCGATCGCATAGAAAGTCGCGCCCTTTCTCGAAATAACCTTACTACCCGATTCGCGAACGTATTTTTCGATTTCGGGAAGGTTGATTTTCGTCATAAATAAATCACTCGATTGAGTTTCGACAACGTTTTGGAATTCTTCGACCGACATACCGGCGATACGTGCCAAACTCCAAGGAATGAAACCGCTGTCGCCGTGTTCGCCGTAATAGTATGCGTGAACGTTACCTACTTCCAAACCGCAGTAATCGGCAATACGACTTCTTAAACGAGCGGTATCTACTATCGCGCCGCTACCGATGATTCTGTTTTCGGGAATACCCGACAATTTACAGAAAGAATAAGTCAAAGCGTCGACGGGGTTGCTTACCATAATGTAAACGGCGTCGGGCGCATACTTGGTGATTTGAGGAATTATGCTCTTTTGAATTCCGATGTTGGTTTGGATAAGGTCGAGCCTCGTTTGACCGGGCTTACGCGCAATACCGGACGTAATAATTACGATGTCGGAATTTTTAGCGTCTTCGTAATTACCGGCGTAAACCGTGCAGCTGCTGTCGTAAGACAAACCTTGGCGAATGTCTTGCGCTTCACCCATTGCACGATCTTCCGCAATGTCGATGATAACGATTTCTTGCGCCAAACCGCGGCAAGTCAACGAGTAAGCGATTGTGGAACCTACGCGTCCGCTACCGATGATGGTAATTTTGTTCATATTGTTGTCCTCCTTCGTGACAATTTGCAAATTTTTTTTGGTTTTATATTTCGATTAGCGTCGAAAACACGCAGAAAAAGCGAGGTCATATGAAGCATTACGCCATAGTACCCCTATTTTCTCCTTATACATTTTAACATTTTACTTAAAAATAATCAACTACTTTATATTGTAAATATAAAAAAGATGGTCTAAAATCAATGAAATCTTTGTGATATTCGGTGTTTTTTGACATTCTTAGGATTGTCCCGCCAAAAAAGACATATAAAAAGCGAGGGGTACGGTAAGTCGTTTGACTTTCGCGTTTTCCCCCGCAGCTTTCTATTGTTTTTTACGTGAAGTGCGCACCGCTCTTCCGCCCGTTAAAAGTATCATTTTTACGGCGGAAAGAGAAAACTCGTCGGCTTCGACGCACAAGGGCTTATCGATTATTCCCCTCGCAAGAACTTTTACGTAACCGACTTTTTTCGGCAATAGCTTTTTCGCCTTCAAACTTTCAAGATTAACCGTTTCGCCGGCAAGATAGTTTTTAGATAAAGTATCGACGTTTATTATGCCTTGCGCCGTTCCTTCGTAAAAGTCCGCTGTTTTCGTTTGCTTCTCGACAAGACTTTCAGCCCTATCGTCCGCCATCGCATTTTCCGCCTTGACGACGGTAACTTCTTTAACGGCTTCGAAATCTCTATCCGTTAAAGGAACAACTTCGTCTCTTTTTTCGGACGTTTCGGTATTGCTTGAAACCGTTTCGTTATTTTTGACGAGTTCGCCGTTTTCAATGTTTTCAATAGCTTCGACAACCGCGTCGGCTTCGAGGTTAAACGGTAAATCCGTTTTTGCTTCTCGGTCGGAAACGACGTCGATATCGACCTCGTCTATTACAGCCATAGGCTTTTCACCGACGTGCGACACCCCTCCGTAAAAACCGACAGTTGCTTTCGGCACGACGTAATTCGTGTTTACGCAATCATTTTCGCAATCATTTTCGCAAGCGTTTTCGACAGCGGTTGCAACCTCGTCGGCGGCAACATACTCAGCGCTCTCGCCTACATCGTTAAATATCGTTTTTCCTTTATATTCGACTTTTACTTCTTTCATGGCAATAAGTTCCTCCAAATCACGATATTCGGGATAATAATCGACTTCGTCGCGGTTTAATTTGACAAGATTGTATTCGCTTGCCATAATCGCGATAAGTTCCTTTGTCCAGCGCACCGAACGGTTTGATTTTATCTTCATCCTAAGCGGCACGGCGGCGTATTTTTTGTATTGACTTACGTCTTTAAAGTGGTACTTTGTACCGCTTAACGCTTGCGGCGACAACGCTAAGTACAGCGACAAAGTTTTTCCGTTTATGGCAAACTTTGCCAAAGGGTTATTGCCGGCACGGAAAGTTTCGAAAAACCAGCTCGTTCTCGATTTAACTTTGCCGTAAGACAAAAGTTCGTTTTTTAACGAACTGTAACGCTCCTTTAACAAGTCGTTGGATTGGCATAGTTTTGCCGTAAAACTACGTAAATATCTAACGTTAGGCGCATTGTCGATAAAGGGCGCGGCAAACGATTTTCGTAAGCCGTCTGCGACTGCCGTTTCGGGCGCAACGATTTTTTGTTCGACGATTTCGGGTTCGAAATTTTCATCGCAAACGTAATCGTTGTCCGACGATGCGACATCGGGAAAATCGGCAGCCGAAAAAATATTATCGTCAGTTTCGGAAACCGCCGTTTCGGGCGCAACGATTTCACTCGGCGTTTCCGTTGCGATTTTCGGACAAGTTTCGGCAGAAGCGTTAAGATCCGCCGCATCGGAATTAAAAGAAACATTATCGACGTCGATATCGTTTAAACCGAAAACACTGTCAAATATCTTTTCGACTTCGTCCTCGGGTAAAAACGGACAAGTCCCTTTGTCGTTTTTTTTGTTTTCGGTTACCGAAAAATCATCACTTAGTTTGTTCGAATTTTTTCCTAAAACGGCTTTATCTTCGTTATTAAAAGGCTCGCTTTTCAAGTCCGAAACGGGCTTGTTAAAGTCTTCTTCGACGTCGGCGTTTTTATCGTTTGAAGGGAAACTTTGCAGATTTTCGGCAGCCGAAAATTCTTGAGTTTCAGAAGAGTTTTTCGATAATGATTTTCCGAATTTATTTAAAAGAAAATAAATTAAAAATGCTTCCGAAACTATAACGACAAGTAGCGACAAAACGCAAAAAACAAGCGTTTCCGTCGTCCACGAATTTGAAGCGGATAAAATCAAATTATTCAATAAAAACGCCTCCTTTTTGCAAGTATTTTTGTACGCGATTTTTTTGTCGATGCAGGCAATAATTCTCTTATTTAAACAAAAAAATTTTTGTTAATTAAGTATATAACATAGCGTAAAGTTTGTCAAGATTTTTTATAAAAATCAAAGTGAACGTTTAGAAAAATTTATTTACCGACTTTAACCCGAACAATTAAAAATCAAACGTTTCGTCACCCCGACGGTTAGAAAAAATACCGACCTTTTCGTATGAAAAAGTCAGTATTTTAGTATCGTGATTATCTTGCCGCTTTGACAGCCGCTTTAGTTCCGAAATAAATCATTTTGCCCGATCTTTTAATTACGTAATCGCTGTCTTTATCGGAATCGTCTTTACCGTATTGTTCTTGTGCCTTATCCCAATATTCTTTTGCGGTAGCACTGTCTTTAAAATACAAAATGGTAATACTTTCGCCGCCGATTAAGCCCTTAACACCGTAAACGACAGCTGTAAGGTCGCTGTCCTCGGCACCAAGCGCATTTAAATAATTAGACGCATCTATTTTCACACCGGCGATCGACGCAGAACCGTCAGATACTCTTACAACCGTATAACCCTCGTCTTTAAGGGCTTTTTCTGCCTTTTCGGGGTTCGTCGAAGGCGCGCAAGCAACCATTAAAACGGCTGCGAAAACAGTGACTAACACAAGTGCTAAAACTTTCGTGAATTTCTTCATAGTAACTACTCCTTTACATAAATAAATTATTTATACTAAGTAACGCCGTCGGGCGTTAAAACTTGTCTAAAACCGATTTTGCTTTTGCGTAATCTCTTTTATAAAATTTGCCGTAACTATCCCCTTGCCGCCTTTATAGCCGCCTTGGTGCCGACGTAAATCATTTTACCGGATTTTCCGATACGTAAGTTTTCATCGTCGTCGGCGTATTCCTGAATGTAAATCTTTCCGCTGTCCCAACGTTTTTTCATTGCAGCGGTCGAGGAAAAATAGAAAATAGTTACGGTTTCATCGACTGTTTCCTCGCCTTCGGCGTTCTTTCCGAACTTCGTACCGACAACGACGGCTTCCAAAGTGCCACGTTCTTTTTTAGGCGCAAGCATCTCTTCGATTTCGTCAAAATCGTATTCGAACGCGTCGGACGTTTTTACCGTTTTAGTAAGAACCCCTACCGTGTACCCGTTATCCTTTAAGGATTGCAAAGCCTTTTCGGGATCGTCGCTCGGCGCGCACGCCGCAAAAGCAAACAACGTAAAAATCGCAACGCAGATTATTGCCAATACTTTGGAAAACTTTTTCATAATAAATCTCCGATTAACTATAATAAAAGTATAAACTAAGTTGAAATATTTGTCAACAAAATAGTGCCGTTTATAACAAAAATCTTTGTAATCGCAAAAAGCACTCACGATTTTTTTATCGTAAGTGCTTTTTGGAGCTGCTAGGCGGATTTGAACCGCCGACCTCATCCTTACCAAGGATGCGCTCTACCGACTGAGCCATAGCAGCAGTATCTAAACAACGTTACTATTTTATATAATAATCGCATAAATGTCAACCTTTTTTCGCCGATATTTTCAATTATTTGCAACTAATTTTAAATTTATTTTAAAAAAACTAAAAAATAGCGTTAAAATGCCTTGCATTGCAAAGTTAAATGTGTTACAATAATAAAGCTTTCAATCGATACGATTCCTTTGCTGTGGCATTTCGTTTGATTTCGCAACATAATGTTATATGCTACTGTGGCTCAGTCGGTAGAGCAGCTGATTCGTAATACTCGCATTCGCTCGTGGCGTTCGCATCCGCTCGGCTAAGCAGCAGGTCACCGGATTTGAACCGGAAATTTTAAATTAAATAACATTTGCTACTGTGGCTCAGTCGGTAGAGCAGCTGATTCGTAATACTCGCATTCGCTCGTGGCGTTCGCATCCGCTCGGCTAAGCAGCAGGTCACCGGATTTGAACCGGAAATTTTAAATTAAATAACATTTGCTACTGTGGCTCAGTCGGTAGAGCAGCTGATTCGTAATCAGCAGGTCACCGGTTCAAATCCGGTCAGTAGCTCCAAAAAAAAGCGCTTGTGGGTTTTACAAGCGTTTTTTCTTTCGTCTGCTGCTTACTCATCCGATTCGTAATACTCGCATTCGCTCGTGGCGTTCGCTTCGCTCGGCTAAGCAGCAGGTCACCGGTTCAAATCCGGTCAGTAGCTCCAAAAAAAAGCGCTTGTGGGTTTTACAAGCGTTTTTTCTTTCGTCTGCTGCTTACTCATCCGATTCGTAATACTCGCATTCGCTCGTGGCGTTCGCTTCGCTCGGCTAAGCAGCAG
>CAYNYV010000037.1:0-14536 GCA_964401515.1 uncultured Christensenella sp. | reverse complement strand
TACCCGCCAAAAACAAGAAAAAATTAATAGCCGTTTGGTATTTAGCCGAAAAATTCGATGAAGAAATAGTTTATACCGAGCACGACGTAAATAATTTGTTAGACAATTGGACAATCTTTCACGATCCCGCAACGCTTAGACGAGAACTCGTTAACAAAGAACTTTTGGAAAGAACGCCCGACTGTACCGTTTACAAAAAGAAAAAAAACATACCCTCGCTCGAAGATTTCGTTTTAAGTAATGTCTAATCGTTGCTGAAATACGATACTTTTTCTATCAATGCAAAAAATAACAAGACTTTTTTTAATAATTCGTGTATAATGGGTATAAAAAGAAATACAACGTTAAAAGGATTTCAATAAATGGCTTTCGATTACAAAAAAGAATATAAAGAATTTTACATGCCGAAAAACAAACCAGAGATTATCGACGTACCCGCGATGAACTTTATAGCGGTACGCGGCAAAGGCGATCCAAACGATGAAGACGGCGAATACAAAGCGTCGATAGGTCTTTTGTACGGTATTGCTTTTACGATTAAAATGAGCAAACTCGGCGACCGCAAAATAGACGGGTACTTCGATTACGTCGTTCCGCCGCTCGAAGGTTTTTGGTGGCAACAAGGCAATAGTATAATAGACTATTCTCATAAAGAAAGTTTCGAATGGATTTCGCTTATACGCTTACCCGATTTCGTAACGAAAGAAGATTTCGATTGGGCAATAAAAACCGCGACCGACAAGAAAAAAGCAGACTTTTCGAAAGTCGAATTTTTAACTTACAACGAAGGTTTGTGCGTTCAATGCATGCACATCGGCGCATACGACGACGAACCTAAGACGGTTTCGATTATGAACGACTTTTTAACAATAAACGGCTATAAAATCGATATAACGACGAAACGCTTCCATCACGAAATTTATCTTTCCGACGCGCGCAAAGTTCCGCCCGAAAGAAGAAAAACCGTAATAAGATACCCTATTAAAAAAGTTTAAGTTGAAACTTCTCATTCATCTTATTTCCGACATCCGACGTCGCTTATTAAAACTAAAACAACAATATTTGAGAATACTACAACCATTTTTGATAGGTTTTTGTCAAAAATGAATGTTACTATATCTACGTACAGACCACTAATACGGAGGAATAATATGGCAAACAACGATTCCGTTCTTGACGCTTACAAGAACACTTCTTCCGCGGAAACCGCGGTTGATACGAACAAAAAAGTTCGCATAGGCATTATAGGTACAGGCTGGATTGCCGAAGCCCATTTAAAAAGTTATTTAAAACAACCCGACGTCGAAATCGTCGCCGGTGCAGATCTTATCCCCGGAAAGGCAAAAGCCTTCTTTGAAAAATTCGGTGTCGAAAACGTAAAAACAGATTATAAAGACCATGCCGAAATGCTTGCCGACAAGTCTCTAAAACTCGACGCCGTAAGCATTTGCACTTACAACCGCACACACGCGGTATGCGCTATCGACTCTCTTAACGCAGGCTTACACGTATTGCTCGAAAAACCGATGTGCGTTACGATCGAGGAAGCGATTGAAATAGTTAAAGCCGAACAAAAAAGCGGTAAAGTCCTATCCATAGGTTTCCAACCCCGTCTTGACGCAAATATGCAGATGATTAAAAAAATCGTCCAATCGGGCGAACTCGGCAAAGTCTATTACATTCAGACGGGCGGTGGCAGAAGAAGAGGCATCCCTACCCCGTTCGGGACTTCCTTTATCGAAAACGAAACAGCGGGACTCGGCGCCCTCGCAGACATAGGATGCTATTCGCTCGATATGGTTTTAAACGCTGTCGGATATCCGAAGCCTTTAACCGTTACGGGTTATAAATCGGCGTTTTTCGGTAAAGATTCCAACTATTGCAATTACGTTTCGACGGGACATCCCGAATACGCTCAAAAATTCGGCGTAGACGATTTTGCGGCGGCGTTTATCCGCCTCGAAGGCGACATTATCCTCGATTTCAGAATCGCTTGGGCTATGAATATCGACACGCCGGGCGATACGATTATCCTCGGTACGAAAGGCGGTTTGCGTATCCCCTCCACCGATTGCTGGAACGGCACGGTCGGCGGTCCTATGACCGTTTATCACGAAATCGGCGGCGAACAGGTCGAAACCGTTATCCCCGTTATCGAACCCGATAAACATTTCAGCCTTTTCGATAAAAAAATCCGTTCTTTCCTCGACGCAGTCAAAAACGGCACGCCCGCACCCGTCCCGACAAGCCAAATTCTTTACAATCAGGCAATCCTCGACGGTATCGCGCGTTCATCAGACCTCGGAAAGGAAATCGAACTCGATATCCCCGAACTTTTCTAAATTAAAAACACACTATCATAACAGTGTCCTCTTTGGGGGCTGTCGCTATAGGCGTCGGCTCCCTTTTCGTTTAACCGAATTTATCGAAACAGTGAAACTTCAACAGCCAAGCAGGCGGCTTTTCATTTTCGGGCATAGCCCTATCTTTACAAGCGGCGCACAAGTGCGCTTTTAATTAGAGCGAATATGCTTATTTGATCCGCTTCTCTATCTTTCTTCAGTTGGTTTGCTATATACTTTTTTATCGCATTTATATTCTCCCCAACCGTTGCGACACGTTTTTATGGACACTTTTTATCTACCGTATATCAATATTTTTATCAAAAATGCGACAATGTTAGACGGCGATTTACGGATAACTTTATCACCGTTAAAATTTCAATAATAAAGAAATATCGGACGACTTAAATCAAAGCCGCCCGAAAATTTTTATCGCCGCCACACACAACGCAACGATTTTTTATCTATTGAATTGAATCACAATAGCCTAATTGCTCATTCTTACAGCGAAACGTTGCCGTCGCTGCAAACGACTTCCTTTGCAAGAATTTGCCCGTTCCAATAATTTCCGAGAGTTATGCTATTCCACCGAGCAATATCTCCACCAAATGTAATGGAATTCAGTTTCTTGCACCAATTGAACGCATAGTCTCCGATAGACGAAAGCTCGCTACCGTTCTCAAAAGTCAAACTCGTCAATCCCGACCAAGCAAAGGCATTTTCTCCAATAGTTGTCACCGCCAACGGAATAACGATCTCCGAAAGATTTTCACAATAGCTAAAAGCGCCGTCTTTAACGGAAGTTAACCGACTATTGCTTTCAAAAGTTGCCGTTGTTAATTGTTTACAACTCCCAAAAGCGAAAGTCCCTATAGACGTCACTTTAGACGGAATCGTAACCTGAGTAATTCCCGAGTAATTGAATGCATATTCCCCGATTGTTTCCAACAGACAATTATCGTCGAACGTAACCGTTGTTAATGCCGAGCACAAATAAAAAGCCCAATCGCCGATTTTTTTCGTATTTGACGCAAACGTTATACTTGTCAATTTTTCACAACTAATAAATGCACGCGCTCCTACAGACCCGATTTTTCCGTTTTCGTCGGTTACCGTTGTCAATTCTTCGCAATCACGAAACGCATTTTCGCCTATTTCAACACCGCTCGCCGAAATCGCAACGCTCGTCAACTTAGAACAATTATCGAAAGCATTTTTGCCGATATAGGAAAGTTTACTGTTTTCACCAAAAGTTACGGTAGTTAAGTTGCCGCAACCGGCAAAAGCCTCGTCCCCGATTGACGTTACGCTTGCGGGAATGGCGATCGAAGTAATATCCGAACGTTCAAAAGCAGACGACGCAATCGTATAGGTATCTTTTATAAATTTGTTCGGCAAGGTAAGCGCCGTGTCGCTGCCTACATAAGCAATAAGGTCATCTCCCTCGTCCGTACAAACAGCCACGTAATCCCCTTGAATACGTAATTGACTTTCGCCTTTATGAACCGATTTCGCATAATACGCAATCTGACCGTAGTCCCAATTACCGACATCGATTTCTAAAGAGCTGTTGTTTACTACTTCAAACAAATTACTGCATCCTGAGAACGCCGCGTCTTCGATCGTTACAAGATTTTTGCCGAGCGTTACCGTCATTAATTTTTTGCAGTCGCAAAAAGCTTCGAAATTAATCGTCGTAACACTATCGGGAAAAACGAAAGACGCAAGCGACTTGCACTCATAAAAAGCGCATTCGTCGATTACTGTAAGTTTACTGTCCCCTTCAAACGTTACGCTATTCAAACTCATAGTCGTGTTTCCGTATTCCGCAGGCGCAAACGCATACTTGCCTATGGTTTGCACGCTCGACGGAATCTCTATGGATTCAAGTGCGGTACATCCTCTAAAAGCGTAATTTGAAATCTTTTCAGTTTGACAATTTTCCGCAAAAGTCACCGTAGCCAATTTACTGCAATTTTCAAAAGCATTATCGCCGATAGTCTTAACGCTTGACGGAATCGCGACGGATTCAAGCACAGAGCAATTATAGAAAGCGTTACTGTCGATCTTTTCCACTTGGCAGTTTTCCGAAAAGGTTACCGTAGTCATTGCAGTACAGCTATTAAACGCATATGCGCCGATCGTCTTCACGCTCGACGGGATCACGATCGAAGTCAACTTATCGCAACAAGAGAAAACCCGTTCGTTTATAGAATCAATCGCTATATCTTTCGCGAAGGTTACCGTAGTTAAAGAACTTGCGTAATAAAACGCCTTTTCCCCGATCGCGGTTACGCTTGCGGGAAGGGTGATCGAAGTAATACCGGAACGTTCAAAAGCAGACGACTCAATCGTATAGGTATCTTTTACAAACTTATTCGGTAAAACAAGTTCGGTTTCACTGCCTACATAACAAATGAGCATATCGCCGTCATTCGCAGTGATAACGAGATAGCCGTTATAATCTTTTAACAAACTCTCTCCGCTATGTACCGATTTCGCATAATACGCAATCAGACCGTAGTTATAAAAACCCGTTTCGATGGATAACTTGCTGTTATTTACCACCTCGTAAAGTTTATTACACCCTATGAAAGCATAATCTTCAATAGATTCCACATTCGTACCGAGCGTGACAACCAATAAGTTTTCACATTCATAAAATGCGTAATACGCAATTTTTTTTACGGCATCGCCAAAGGTAACCGTCTTGAGTTTATTGCAAGCATCAAAAGCAGAAACGGATATCGTTTCCGCACCGTTTATCGTAAGGTTCACCGAGCCGTCTTTTGCATTTTTAAGTCCGCCGACAATCGCCGCAAATATAGAACTGTCCGCATTTTTATGGAGATTAAGCGAAACGTCTACGCTGTCTTTCGTGCCGTCACCGACCAAAGCAGCTACGTCCGTTTTTAATTTCAAGGATAAGCTTTCGCCGCAAATATCGCACGCATAATCGTTATTTCTATCTATTTCGGCGTAGGTAGATTTTGTACCGCATTTTTCGCGTGTACAAACGTGATAATGTCCGTTTTCGTCGGTCGTACCCGTTTCGGCATATTCGTGACCGAGCGCAGAAGCGGTTTCCACATTTTCTTTGGTTTGCGTTTGCGCCCATTCCACGTCGAAAGTCGCCGTATATTTTGTCAACTCGGGCAAAGTGCAAGTTTTATTTTGAGTAATCGTAGGCGTAACCGTCGCAACAGCCTTTTCTTCGTGTCCTTTCGCGTCCGCAGAACATTTATCGCAGGTGCGAACGGCTTGGCAATAGTCGTTGCCTGTCCAGCTATATTCTATGAGCGTATACTCGTGCTCGCTTGTTTTATAGTCGCAATAACGGCAGTAATGGTCATAATCGCTATGTTCGGCTTCGTTAGATTTAGCAGTGCAACCCGCATTTTTGCAAGCGTGCCAATGCCCGTTTTCATCACTCGTCCAATCTTCGGAATAATCATGTCCGAGAGGCGCAATTGTCTGCGTTTCCACATTGTGACAGTTGCTACAAGTACGTACTTTTTTTCCGCTTTCCGTGCAAGTTGGCGCGGTTTTTTCCGTCCATTCGGAATACGAATGGTCACATTTTCCTGCGCCTGTATCGATGTAGCAAGCCGTCAAGCCTGCCACCGTACAAATCAGTAAGAGCATCGCAAAAAGCAATGTCGTAATTTTTCTTTTCATAAACAATACTTCCTTAAGTTCCTAAATTTTTTGTATAACAAAAGCCGCCTCGGCATGGGCATAGTTCGCCCTGTCGAAACGACTTATTAAAAAGATTATCGTATGCGCAAAAAAAAGACAGTTTTACCTGTATGTATGTATGTTGCTTGCTTGCTTGCTTGCTTGCTTGCTTGCTTGCTTGCTTGCTTGCTTGCTTGCTAACGATTGTCGCAAAATCAAACATATCTGTCAACTCCTTTTTCGCGCTTTTTTGTTAGTTTTCTTAGTTTTCTTCGTTTTTTTCGAGTTCGGCAAGCATTCCGTCTATGATTTGCTTTGCCAAAGCAGTAAAATCGAACTGCGATACAAACGCTATCGCTTCTTTTATCTTTTCGTCCGGCACGCGATATAAAAGCAACGTGGATTCGATAAAGCCTTTCACTTTTCTATCCATCGTGAAATACATATCGCACGGCACGGACATATAGTTCCGCATTACGCCTGCCGACGCTATTTCACGTTCGTAAAAATCTTTAGTTTGCCATTCGGGCAAGGTTTCCTTGAAAATATCTTCGAGTTTTTTCGTGATCATATGGTAAATGATTTCCGAAGAATTAGGTAATGAATACGCCACGTTATACAGTTTGCGCACGTGCTCGTTGGACTCTGCCATATACAGTTGCAACGTAGTTTCCGCCGCGTAGAACAATATTTTATCGTCCGTTTTGCCTTGCAATAGTTTTTCGGTGAAATTAAATTGACCCTCCAAAACGTATTTAACGAGCTCGCAAACGACGGCTTCCTTCGTGCCGAATACGTATGTGATCGAGCCGCTGTTCATCTTCACAGCCGCGGCGATTTTCCGAATCGTCGCTTGATCGTACCCTTCCGTTAAAAACATTCTCGCCGACACATTTAATACTTTGGCTTTTACATTATTCCAATCGTAACCCTTTCTTCCCATAACGGCTTGCCATAATACGAACTTTATTTATAGACACGTTCAATAACGTGATTATTATATCACTATTTTTTTCTAATTGCAATCGTTTTATAGGGAAAACATAAAAGCTTTTTGCGAAATTTTTTCGAAGTATTTTTAGACGTATCTTTGATACCGACGAAACAGAAAAACAGACGAAAGTCACTGTTGACCATACAAGCGCGTCGCTAACGCTCCGCGGTCACGCACACGCAAAAAAACATACTGAAAAAATAAAACTCGATACCGAGAGAAAGGGCGTCGCCGCCGAACCGCTTTGCGAATCGCCCTTTTGGTATACAAAAAACACGCGACTGTCGCGTGGTTTTCGTATACCAATAATCGCCAACGCAAAAAACGTTGGCGACTGTTTTACGGAAATTAATATACTGTTTTAATAAGTTTCGGCGATTTCGCTATTAAGCGAATCGTAAGTTTTAGAAAGACTGCGTGACAGAACGGTTTTTACGGTCGGGTTTAATTCGGATAACGGAACCGCATTTTTTATAATTTCGTCGTAAACTTTTTTTACGTGCTTATATACCGTTTTAAAGACATAACAATAGTTAGCGGGAATATTTTCCAAACCGTTTTCCGAAATCGCTATATCGCTGCAACCACCGGCACACACACTGAAAAGTTCGCAACTTTGTTTGCATTTTTCACGTCTTTTTATCGATCCCGATATTAAATCGAGCGCGCCTTTTGATGAAAACACATCGTTTACGCTATTAAAATCGTCTATTTTACCGAAAGGATACTTTTGCAAATTAGTTCTGCCGCAATTATAAACGGTGCCGTCAGGAAAAACGCTTAAGTACTTCATATGGCACGAACACATCGAACATATTCTGTATCGACCGCCGCTTGCAACCGCCAAATAAGTTGCGAAAGTCCTTACCGAAACGCCTTTCGTATCGTATATCCATTCGTCGAAAAGTTTTATCATTTTATCGGCAAAGGAAACAGACGTCAAAGAAAGTTTGTCTTTAGCGTTGCCTTCGTTTATGACCATACTGAAATCGAAAGACACGCCTTGCGACTTAAAAAACTCGTAATTGTCTTTCAAACTGTAATCGTCGTCGGCAACGACTGCGTTACAACCGAAACTAAGCCCTGCTTCTTTTAAAGCCTTCATGCTGCTTAAAACTTTTTCCGATTGAGCGCGATATTTATCGTTTTCCACGCCGTCGAAAGAAATACCGACTTTGATATTATGCTCTTTAAACAAGCGTATCCATTCTTTGTCTATAAGCGTGCCGTTGGTTTGAACGCTATTTTCGATTATAACGCTATCGTTGATAAAAACCTTCCTTTCAACGTCCAACGCGCGACGAAAATAATCTATGCCTATTAAAAGCGGCTCTCCGCCGTGCCAAATGATATGAATACGGTCGTACCCCGTTTTTAAGACCTTCAAAAACTTTTCAAATTTTTCTAAAGATAAAAAGCCTTTTTTCAGTTGTTCGGTACCGTTATAGCAATACTTGCATTTAAGATTGCAAGATTCGGTAACCTTAAGAATAACTTCAACTTTCTTCATGATTTTCAATACCTAAGCGCTTTATATCTTTCTTTAGTTTTTTGTTGCGGTCTATCCTTTGGAATAAGTCGCTGAAATAATGGAATTTAACGTCCTTACCGTCTATAATATCGGGGATAACCGTGTTTAATGCGTGCATTATTATTTTGTACAAGATATTCCAAACGCTCGAATCGTCGCGCACCGCCATAACGGCGTTTTGAAGACGATCGGACATCTTTTTTACGATTTGAATAACGTCGCGATAATGAGCGTCGAAATAGTCTTTAAAGGTTAAAAAACCTTCCGTTTTAAAACCGTTATAGGTACCGTCTTTGTAATCGTCGTCATAATCGCAAATCATATCGACCAAAAAAATCCACTCCGAAACGCTACGGATTAATTCTTCGGTTTGAGCGGTCATGTCGAGAAACTGCGAAAACGACGATATTGCCATATCGCCGTATGCTTTAAAAATTTCTTCTATCTTTTCGTCGGAATTTTGCAGCGCGTTTATGCGTTCGGTACCGTCGTAAGAGTTTTTAGCAATTTCAGGCTCTTTTAACTTCGCCTTTTCTATGGATTTTGAAAATAATAGCGACGCTAACTTTACTTTTATACCGTTATTATCAATTTGATCGTCGCGGATTTTTTCGCCGAAACTAATCAAACTGAGCCTTGCGATTTTAAGTCCGCCTTCGTCGCCATAGAAACGCTTTAAATTCTTTTTACCCAATCTTTCGCACGGTAAATGCGGCGGTGGCTGCGACTTCGTTTGCAAATCCATAATCATGGAATAAATCGCGCCGTCGTAAGTGGTAAAAAAGCGGGCAAGTTGACCGCCCGTAATGCGTAAACAGTAGCAAATACGGCAATAATAGGCTTCGAAAAGACGTTTTTCCGAATTAGTTAGGTAAGAATGATACGGTCTGAAATACCCGAACATATATTATTAGCAGCAACAACTGCTATCGTTATAAGTCCAATCGTAATGTTCGAAATGAATATCGTCTTGATCTTCCGTCTGTTTGGCGTATTGATCCAAGATGTTTTCCGTTTCTTTCTTTTCAACTTCTTTAACAGTGTTTTTCATGAGTTGTTTTCCTTGTAGTTGTTCTTTGTTTTTTGTCAAAAAGTGCGTTTAACTATGATATTATATCAAATTATAAATTTATAATCAAGTCTTTCATCGCATTTAATTTAGAATATTCGAGAGTAATTATTCTTTTCAACCTTTTTTTTTGACTTTTTTTCGTCAAGAAATCGGCTATTTGCTCCATAATCCCTATTGATAGTTTCATTGCGTAGACTTCGACGGGCGACGCCAACACGACGTCTTTACAGCCGTTAAACTTAGTTTTAAATTCTTTGTTTACACTTTTTATCGCCGGATAAAAAGGCTGTTGCGAAAGCCAAATATGAGATAGTTCGTGACAGAAAACTTTTAGCGTAACGATAGACGATCTAAATAGCAAAGCACCCGACGAAATATACATTTCGCCGCTATCTTTCATATAGGATTTTAAAGATAAACACGGTATAAGGTTCAACGAAAAGTCATTAACGACACTTTCATCTATGAGCAATCGTTTAGTTTTCTTAATAAGTTTCCACCTAAGCGGCGAAAAATCGTAAAGCCTACAAACGAGTTTTTTTAGCGATCGGATAACCTTTACAGAATCGATATGAAAACAAAAGTCGACGTTCAAAGGCGATTTTAGGTATTCTTCAAGAGAAAAAGCCTTTTCATTCATCGTCGCAACCCTTTAACGACAAAAGTTCTCTTTTAATTTTAAAGATATCGTCTACCTTCATTTTTTTGAAATACTTCCAAAAATAACCCGCTCTTCCCCAATAGGCGTAACAGTTTTTGTTTTTGTTTACGTAGCGTTTTACGCGGCAGTCTATATAACTATCCATGGCTTCCGACACGAATTTAATATTGTTGACGCGGTTGGAAATTTTAAAACAAGTTACGTTAGTCGAATCTATAATACCTTCCTTAAGTTCGTGCGGAAAAATACTTTGCAAGGCATAAAGATACTCTACGGAATGTTTTTTCAGGTTTTTTGCAAAAGAACTTTTACACACGGTAGATACGTTGTTGCAAGTACCGCAATTAAACGAACAACCGTTGTTTAGCAATAAATAAACTTCGACGTTTTTAGACGCTAATTCTGCAAACAATCCGTTATCGCGTATGAAGGAGGAGCCTAAAACGACAGTATCGCATTTATAGTTGTCTATTACGTCGTACAAGTCCTTTTTTCTTCTAAAACCGTTGTTAAAACTGAATATATATTTTACGGACGGAAAATATTTAACGACCGAATCGTAATATTGCTTCAAAAAACAGACCGAATCTATTTTTACGTTATTTTCCTTTAATAATTTTGCAGCCTTGCCTATTAAATCGTCGTTTAAAACGAGAGTGTTTAAAAGTAATTCGAGTTCTATGCCGTATTTTGCGATAAGGTCGAGCATTTGCCAAAAAAGTTTTCGTTTCCACGGAAAAGCGAACGTTAAAGATACTGCTTTTCTTGTGTGAAAATACTTGTTTATCGGCGGAGAAAAATAAAAGGAATGAATGTAATTATGATACTTTTTTAAAAAATTTTCAAACTCTTTCAAGTCGGTGTCTAAAGTCAAACCGATATTAAATTTTTTAGTAAAATCCATTTCAGCACCTTTTGACACATTGAATATTTATTAGCAACCCACAAGACCGAATCTTCTGTTGCGATTTTGATACCATTCGTAAATTTTAAACAAATCTTCCTTATTAAAATCGGGAAAATACTTATCCGAAAAATAAAGTTCCGCATATGACGCTTGGTATAAAAAGAAATTGGATAGTCTTTGGTCGCCGCCCGTTCTTATTATAAGATCTAAGGAAAACGGGAATTGCAAACTTGTTAAAAACTCCTCTTCTGTAACGGTTTTCCCCTTTTTAATCGCTTTGTTTACGGCGGTGATAATTTCATCTCTGCCACCGTAGGCTAACGCCAAATAAAGCGTTCTGCCTTTATTATTAAAGCGTGACAACAATTTTTCGGTCTTTTTTAACGAATTTTGCACTTCTAAAGAAAAAACTTCCAACTTGCCCAAAAACTTAACGCAGACTTCTTTTTTGACGCAAACATCTATAAAGACGTCGAAATATTTGAATACCAAACTTAAAATATGGTCGATTTCTTCCTTTGCGCGACTGAGATTTTCCGTCGATAAAGCGTAACATACTACGTTTTTTGTACCTAAATCGTAAACGTAATCCAAGATATTAAGGATATTTTCCATTCCCTTAGTATGTCCGTCTTTACGCGGCAAGCCCTTTTCAAGCGCCCATCTGCCGTTACCGTCCATTATAATTCCTAAATTTTCGGGAACGTTTTTTATATCGAACATAAAAATTTCTCCTTAGTTAAAAAAGGGGTAACAAACAACCCAATATGCAAGTTACGGCGCCCGAAAGATAATTAACGGCAACGTTGTCGATAAACTTAAAACCTTTAACCAATTTTGCGTTAAAAGAACAATGCAAAGGATTTTCGATAAGTTTTCCGCATACTTCGCATTTATACAAGGCTTGAGCGATTGCGCCTAAAAGAGAATCGACTATCGTGCCTAAAAATGCAAACAGCGATATAAAAACATAAATCTTAAAAGAAATTGCGTTAAACAACAAAGGCAGAGCCGTTAATAAAAAACTGCTTACCGCCGAAGATACGGTCCCCAATAAAGACACGCCGCCGCTTATCCCCTTTTCCATCGGCTTAAACGTAACGACGTTTAAAGTTTTGCCTTTAGTCATGCTTCCGATATCGGATGCCATAGAATCGGCAAATTGTTCTACAAACGACAAAAAGAACAGATAGTAAAAAAGTTTTTCGTTACTAAAATAGTAAGCAATTAAAAACAATAGTCCGAAAAGTCCGACCGCAACTATTTGTTTTGCACTGCGTCCGCCTGCACTATCGCTGTTCGGTTGCCCATTCTTAAAGCGTTTACCGACAGCCAAAGCAAGCGTACTTATTCCGAATAAAACAAAAATAAACACGCAAGGTAAAAAATTACGTCCGAAAAAGCCAACGGAAGCAAAAAGCAAAAACGCACATACACCGCCGCTGACGGACATCGCCTTGGATTTTATCGCCAATACGGCTAAAAACGGCGATATTATTAATACGATTTGTAGCGGCAAAAGTGCCAACCCGTAACTGTATAAAGCCAAATATCCGAACACGAAAAATTCTATAAATAAATTATCCAAGCCCTTTACGCTGTAAAATTCAACGATACACGTCAACGCCGCAACAGATAATATAAAGGGCAAATTTAAATTCATTTTAAAAATAAGCGAAAACACCAAAGTCGATAAAAAAGAAACAACGAAAACGCTAAGGGTGCCGAAAAGAGTTTTACCGTCGCGAATTTTAATGTTTTTCTTTTTAAAAACTTCTGCAAAAACCGGTGCAAAACCGTCGCCTAAAGATAAGCAATAATACGTTATACCCGTATATAAATACAAATCGGGATCAAACAGATAACAAACTAACGCAACAATAAAAGTCGATAACCCGAAATAAAAAATTCCGACAGAATTTTTAGCGTCGTCGCGTGAAAACGCTTTCATCTTGCCGCTAAAAACCGCAACACCGAGTAGCACGGCGCCAATGCCGTTTAGCACAACCCAATGAAGAGTGCACCCGAAGAAATAATAACAAATCACCCAAACGAAAGAAGAAACGATATGAACTAACTTACGACAAAGCGTTTTAGGTATGGCGGTCTTTTTTTCCAAAACCGCACCTAAACCCATTATGCCGAAGGTATACAAGCAAAATACGATATATCCTACAACCAAAAAGTAATTCATCTTTCCTAATCTTTATGTTTTTGTTAATTTTTAGTGTTGCGTAAATTATATAATTTCGAATTGCGAATTATATTGTTTTAGCAAAAAAACCTTCTTATTACACTATACGCATTATGAAAAAATTCATAATGCGTATAGTCAAACTAATATGGTCGAGGTGACGAGACTCGAACTCACGACCTCTTGGTCCCGAACCAAGCGCGCTACCAAACTGCGCTACACCTCGATTATTAAGATAAAAAATACGGATAACGGGCTTATAGGGGCACTTTTACCCGACCCACCATACAAAACCGTCGTAAAACGTCATACCGAGTTTTCGGCACATATTCTTGGATTTATCATTCGTGCTTACGATATGACAAAAAGGCAATCTGCCGTTTTGCAAGCAATAATTAATACCCTTAGCCAAAAGCGCAGTACCGATCCCCTTGCGTTTAAAAGGTTCGAAAACTTCGAGCATTCCCATCGAAAGTTCGCTATGGAACCCGATAAAGCCTGCCATAACGCCGCCAAAGTAACACGCAAACATCGTGCGGTCGGAAATTGCCGTTTTTATTTCGGAAAAAGACATCGGCAAACGATAGTTTTCCGAAACAACTCTTATATTATAATCTGTAGCGGACATTTTGTCAATCATAATTTCAGGATTTTCGGGTATTTTTTGCGAATTATTCCAAAATGCTTGATAACAACTTTTAAAACTTTGGATTTCAAATTTGTCTCGAATAAGTTTTGCCGTTGTTTCATCCGTACACATAGCGACTTTTATGTCACTTACCGAATTCAAGACTTTTTCGCGCGCGCTCTCGCTAAAAATGCTTGCAAGCAAAATATTGTCGCAATTCAAAAGTGCTACGCCGTCTTCTTCGCCGTATATTATTTGAGCGCGTTCATCGTGCTTTAATACTTCGATTAGGCACAGATTTTTGTTAAAATCTTTCGATAACAGGCTTATAGCCTCACTTTTTGACAACATAGTATTCCTTCCGTAACAGTTTTTGTCTTTTAAAAACACCCAAGCAACGGTCTAAAAATATTTAAGCGGTTTTTAGACCGCGCTCGTAAAGGTCCTTGTAAACACCGTTTTCTTTTTGCAAAAGTTGATGATGGGTTCCGCGCTCTTCGATGCCGCGTTCTGAAATCACAATGATTTC
>CAYNYV010000036.1:0-15283 GCA_964401515.1 uncultured Christensenella sp. | reverse complement strand
TATTATATCATTTTTTGAGGGTTTTGCAACTGTAATTTTATGATACCATTCCATGTCTTGTATATCTTAAGCCGTTCCTGTGCAAGGGAAGGTATCGGCAAGCGCCGACGGAAGGGTTGTAGCCGCCCTTGACTGCAAGGGAGGTGTCTGCAAGGCATCGCCATAGCAGACGGAGGGATTGTCGTTTGACATTGCTCACAACCATCGGTTTTCTCGAAAAAATTTAAAAACAAACCTAAAAAAGGACGATATGTTATTAGCGAATAATTGGAAAGACTACACGGTAATCGCGACGGGCGACGGTTATAAACTCGAAAAATGGAAGGACGTAACCCTTCTTCGCCCCGATCCGCAAGTTATATGGAAGTCTAAAAAGAATTTAACCGATTTTGACGTCGACGCTCGCTATTTAAGAAGCGAAAAAGGTGGCGGAAAGTGGGAATATTTCAAAAAAATCCCCGACGAGTGGGTTATCGGCTACAAGGATTTACGTTTTAAAGTAAAACCTATGGGCTTTAAGCATACGGGACTTTTTCCCGAACAAGCTGCAAATTGGGATAAAATGACCGACCTGATTAAGTCCGCTAATCGACCTATATCGGCACTTAATCTGTTTGCTTACACGGGCGGCGCGACGTGTGCGCTTTTGTCCGCAGGGGCTTCTTGTTGTCACGTCGACGCAAGCAAAGGTATGGTTGAACGCGCCGGCGAAAACGTAAGGCTATCGAATCTTCAGGACAAGCCCGTACGTTTTATAGTCGACGATTGCGTTAAGTTTGTCAAGCGCGAAATCCGTCGCGGAAGACGTTACGACGCCATAGTTATGGATCCGCCGAGTTACGGTAGGGGACCAAACGGCGAAATGTGGAAAATCGAGGATCAACTTTACGACCTTGTCAGTCTTTGCTCGGAAGTTTTGTCCGATAATCCGTTGTTCTTTTTGATAAACAGTTATACTACGGGCTTACAGCCCCAAGTTTTAAACAACATTTTAACGCTTACGGTCAAGCGAAACCGTGGCAGAGTGGAAGCCTACGAAGTCGGTCTTCCCACCGAGGAAGGCATTGCGCTTCCTTGCGGAGCAGGAGGTATGTTCATCAATGACTGAAGTTACTAAATCACACGGCATTGCCGACGAATTGGTCGTTTTATACGAAGACAATCACATAATCGTCGTTTTAAAGCCGCAAAACGCGCCTTGTTGCGAAGACGAAAGCGGCGATAGGGACTTGCTTACGGCTATAAAAGACTACATAAAAGTCAAAGAAAACAAGCAGGGCAACGTCTACGTAGGGCTTGTTCACCGTCTTGACAGAGTAACGGGCGGCGTAATGGTTTACGCTAAAAGTTCCAAAGCTGCGGCAAGGTTGTCCGAACAAATGCGCAACGGCGATTTTCAAAAGAAATATCTTACCGTCGTGTGCGGTTCTCCTAAGGAAGACCGCGCCGTTTTAACCGATTATATGAAGAAAAACACGGTAAACAATATGGTTTACGTTTGTCCGCCTACGGTCGAAGGTGCTAAAAAAGCCGAACTCGAATACGTCAAGGTTGCCGAAAAGGACGGGCTCAGTTTGCTTCTCGTTACCTTGCACACTGGCAGAACTCATCAAATCAGAGTTCAAATGGCGCATAACGGAACTCCCGTTTACGGCGATATGCGTTACGGCGGAGCAAATGCCGTTAAAGGTAAAATCGCCCTATGGGCGGCTTCTTTAGGCTTTTTACATCCCGTTTCCAAGGAGAGAATGGTCTTTAAAATTCAACCGCCTATCGATTTGAAACCGTGGAATCTTTTCAATATAGACGACAACGTAATGATTTACAATTAACTTTTTTTACAAAACTTACAGTGGTTTGTAAAAGGAATTTTTTCTTCGATTGTCTTAAACTTTGACTTTTTGTATAGTAAAAATGTCTATTGTCGGGCACAGACGATTAAAATATGGTTATTTTTAGTTAATTATTATATAAAAAAACGATTTTGCGCCGATATTAGTTTGACAAAAGCCCTTTTCAAGTGTAAAATAGAATAGATTTATTAAAATGCAACTTAGTGTCCTGACCGCATATGGTCGCGGTTACGCTAAGTTTAGGAGTTATATTTCAAATGAAACGTAATTTTTTACTCGCATCAGTAATTACATTTTGCTTAGCGCTCGTATTGTCTTTCGCTGCGTTTAACCACGTTACCGCATATGCCGACGGCGAAGGCTCCGCAACCGTTACCCTTTACAAAACGAACGCTTATACCTATAAGATGGAATATCTCGCTAAAGAAGCGGGCGATTCTAACTACGACGATAAGACGACCGTTAAAGTAAACAATGTCGATTACGCTAAAACTACCGAGGAACTTACCGAAACGCACAAAACGGCGGGCTTTTACGCTACCGACGCAAAAAGTATCGAATTTTTAAGAAACGATACATTCACCGTTACCCTTCATCGCGATGCGGTTGAAGGCGATAGCCCCGTTGCAGAATATAATTTTGAATTTACCGTAGATACTACCGAAAAGCCCGTTCTTTGGGAAGATCTTAAGTATGATTACGACGCCGAGGCTTTCAAAGACTATACGGATAAGGTAGAAGCGGCAACTCAAAAAGACGGCGTCGCTATAAAGGTTGACGACGATTACGAAGTTCCTTGCATTACCTCTCTTTTATTAGATAAGTATTTCGACGTTGAAGACCTTCAAGGTACTTTGTTTTATGCCGTACCGGGTTCGGACTATACTTCCAAATCCATCAGCGATTTAGATAACGTTAAGTTCGAGGTTTCTAAAATCGGCGTTTACAAATTCTATATTTTAGTCGAAAACGACTTTGCGGAAATGACCACCGAAGATCTTATCGAAGACGTAGACGGTTGGTATAAAACCAACGAAGAAGGCGAAAAGCTCGATAATAACGTAGTTGTCCCCGTATTTTCCTTTGAAGTTTCTTCTTCGACGGCTCCTAAGATTTCCGTAAGCAATTCAGAAAAGGCTTATATCGGTCTTAAATACACGGTAAAATGCTTTACCATCGTTGCCTCAGGTTATGAAGCCGACTATACATTGTATTATAGCGATCAAGAACTTACTTCGGAACAAATCGGCGACGATTATTCCAAAGCAACGCTCGAATCTAAAGGTTTAAAGGAAGTTACGCTTGAAAATAAATTCAGCGAAGCTAATTTGTTCGATTCAAGTACAAAGACGTTTACGCCGGAAACAAAGGGTTATTATTACGTCGTTTGTCACGTTAAGGACTTCGCTAACGAAGACGCTACTTTGATTTGCAACGCTATCAATGCGAAAAGTGAATTAACGCAAGTTAAGTATGAAAAACAATTCTTCAAATATAATTGGCTTTCTATAGTTCTTCTTTCGATAGCGGTTATTTGTTTCGTAGCGATACTTTTATTGCTTTTCGTTAAACCTAAGGAAAACAACGCTAACTTAACTAAAAAATAATTCGGGCAATTTACCCGCATAAAGGGTTCGTATATTTCGAGCCCTTTCTTATATCCTTTCGTAACTTGATTTTTTTGAATTCGTCCTTAAAAAGCCCCCGCTTTTAGGGGTGTGAGGTGCAATATGTTAATAAAAAACTCTTTAAAGTTACTACTTAACAACCTAAACGTAGTGTTTAAGACGATAGTTTACAGTTTGGTTATCGTACTGCTTACATATCTTTTATTGACCGTATTTTTTTCCGATTTAGTCGGTAAGGTTGCATCGAGTCCCGCTTTCAGTAAAATTATTGAAGACGTAAAACTCGTTTGGCACTCCTTTCTTACGGGCGATTTAAGACCTGAAGTGGATTTTATCGAGCAGTTCGAGCTTTTTATGGAGTCCGTAAGGCTTAACATAGGTAACTATATTTGGCCGCTTATCGGGCTTTGTATCGGATTTTATCTTATAACGGTACTAAATAATATTTGTTCTTACACGTTAACGTGTATGATGAACGCCCGTATGTCAACCTTTGAAAGAAAAAGTTTTCTCGAAACTTTAATATCCAATCTTAAAAAATCATTGCCTTTCGAAGCTTGGTATTCCTTACTTGCTCTTTTAGGGTTCGCAGCGAGCTTTTTCGCGGGGTTATTGTTTATCGTATATACTTTTTCATCGCTTTATCTGACGTCGATAATTATAGGATTGTGGCTCTTTATATTGCTGTTTTCTCTTTATTTAACGATGACTGCGACTTTAAGACCTTTATCGGTAAGCGGTGCTAATTATAAAGAACTTTTCAAAAACAAATATACTCGCCACGATTTTTGGCAAGTTTTGGCTACGTTTATCTTTTCGTTAATACTTTTCTCGTCGTTAAACGTCGCTATGTTTATAACGACGCTCGGCGCGGGGCTTATAATCTCTATACCCGTAACCCAACTGTTTTTCGTGCTTGTTCAACTTGTGTTATTGTATTCGTTGGACGGTAAAAAGTATTATCTCGACTTTGAAAACATCGTTACACCCAACAAGATAAAGCAAGACGTTAAAAACGCAGACTTCTTAAACGACGTCGAAATGTAATTTTTAAACTTTTGTTCAAAATCGACTGCAATAATAAAATCGGTTGCCGCTAAAACATGCGACAACCGATTTTATTTTTTGTAAAACGATCGATATAAAATTAGTCTTCGTTTTCGTTTACTTCTTCGGGGGATTCTTTCTTCCTTTTGTATTCGATCAAAGCGTTTGCAAGTTGGTCGGGACAAGAAGTGTTGTTTTTGCATTTAATGCCTTTAAGCGTGTCGATAACTTCGTCGATGTCTTTTCCGTTGACAAGTTTAGCAACGCCTTGCAAGTTGCCTAAACAACCGCCGATAAATTTGACGTCGTAAATTTTGTTGTCTTTGACCTCGAATAAAATTTGTCTGGAACAAGTTCCCTTTGTAGCGTAAGTAAGCATAATTTATTTGCTCCTTTGTGATTTTTTTATGGATTTAAGCGGCGTTTAACCGCATTAATCAACAAGTGTTTCGTAAATGGCGGAGAATAAAACCTCTGCCTTTTCGGGCCATTTTTTATAAATATTTTTGGCAATTTGTTTGGTAGGAACGATTATTTTTAATTCGAGTTGCGGTCCCGATAACTCGATAATCTTTAAAAATACCGTGTACGTTCCGTCCTTATTCATATAGTAGTCTGCCAAATATTCCTGTTTTTTGCGGTACTTGACTCTGTGTGTTTTAACGAAAGCAACGATTTGTTCGCGCATTGACTTGGGAATGTTTATGTAGAAGTCTGCAAGGCAAACTCTGCCTTTCGGCGTAATACTGTAAAAAGGTTGGGGCGTACTTGTCGAAATTTCGTACACGAATTGGTCTTCCAACAAACTTAAAAGGGTAAGTTTGCAATCCATAAAACTTATCCAATCGTTTTCGTGATAGCAAACTTCCTCGATTGTAGCCTCAGACAGGGGGATTTCCATCTTGTCAAAGACGAACAATAATATTAATTTGTTAATAAAGTTGTTGCCCTTGACCGGCATAACGTCACCCCGTAAATTATTTAATAGATAGTTGCCTTTAAAAATCCGACGCTAAAAAACTTTAAACTGAAAATCGAGTTAATTCTTCGATAAGCGTGTCACAATCGGGTTCGCGTATTTCAACGTCTAACGGTCTTTTAAGGTTTAAACTGAAAAGCCCCAAAATCGATTTCGCGTCAACCGAGTAAGATTCCGACCTTAATACGATGTCGAAAGGATATTTTTGTACGATTTGTTCAAAGTTCTTAACGTCATCGGGAGATGATAGACGAATACGTATTGCCTTCATTTTTGTACCGCCAAAATTCGATAAATATTTTATGCTCATATATTATACATAAAATAAATAAAAAAATCAACAGAATTGCAAAATAATTTGTAAACAAGAGAAAATTGTGCTAAAATAATTATATAAAATTGCTTGAAAGGCTTTTGCGGGTGCGTTTTTAGGGTAAAAACGCCGTTAGGGGATCGTTATGCAGACGAAACAGAATTCCATTGATAATTTCAAACGCTATATTGACGATTTGATAAACGCCAATTTGGTTCTTTTCGAAAAAAAATTGACCGATCTTATGCGGTCTATTTCTTCCTCGGAACTATTATTTTCCTTGTTCGAATATTGCACGAGCGATTTCGACTACAAAAATACTTTTAACGAAAGTTTTCAACGCGGAGACGGTTACGGAAAGGGTAGGTTTATTTTGCCGACTCAACCTAAAAATCAGATTGCGCTTATTTTTTCGTTGCTTTATCAAATCAATATGCACGACATAAATATGTTTAATCTTTTAGATAATTACTTTTTCGTAAACACTTACGACGAAAGTTATCGTAATTTTGTCCTACAGGTTTTAACGCCGTTTAGGAGTGAAGTTTTGCGCGTCGCCGAAACTATGGCAGAGGACGAATCCGCGTCCGTCGCCGACCTTTCTAAGCCCGCGAAAGCGCCGGTAATAAAGTCGATGAAAATCGAGGACGCGAATGCCATAATAAAACTTTTAGACGAATCGCGTTCCGTTATTTTACAGTACAAAATAGACGTTACGCTTAAAAAAGAACTCGTCGATTTGTATCAAAATTTTAAGGATTCGCTTTTCGAAGGTGAAAATTCTAAAATTCGTATTGCCTATCTCGGGTATAAGTACGCAACGCTTTATCATCGCAAACTCGATAAAACAATGCTAAAAATCGAAAAACTTTTAAAAGACAATCAGGTTTTGTAGGTGTTTTACAAATTTTTGTGCCATTAAATATTGTTCGTTAATAAAGCCGAAGTTGTTTCTGTAAATTTGCCAAACGATAAAGGCGTTTAAAACTGCGATAACGGGTAGGGACACCATAAGTATAAGGCTGTCGAGTCGGTATTTAAAAACGAATAAGGCGATAAAAGTGCCTAACGCACCGCCTAAAAGGGCTGTGATTATCAATTTGCCGTTATTAGGAGAGTAATCTTCGGCATCTTCTCTTTCCTTTCTAAGTTTTATTAGCATAAACCCGTAGGCGTTTATTGCAAGTAGATATACGATAAATACGACGTGAATAAAAATCAGCATACATTTAATCTCCGCTTTTACTTATTATATTGTGCGAAAATTATTAGATAATCATACGGATAGATAAATCGTTTTCCGCGGCATATATTGAAAAAATGCTAAAAAAGCGGACTAATAAGCCTGTTATTGTTGCATTTCGGATAAAAACTATTGCTAAAACTTTTTCAATGTGCTATAATTATCAAAAGAGGTTTTTATGAAGTGTATTTACTGCGGATGTAAGGAAAGTAAAGTTATAGACTCGCGTACGTCTGAAGAAGGCGAAAGCATCAGAAGGCGTAGGGAATGTATCGCTTGCGGCAAACGATTTACGACTTACGAAACCGTTGAAACGACGCCGATTCTCGTCATTAAATCCAACGGCACGCGCCAAACTTTCGACATTAACAAGATAAAGGGCGGTATCATTAAAGCGTGCGAAAAACGCCCCGTCCAAATGCACCAAATCGATCAACTTGTAGAGGATGTTAAAAAACAAGTCTACAATTCTATGGAACAAGAAATTTCCTCGAAAGCGATAGGGGAAATGGTTATGAAGGGGCTTATGCAACTCGACGAGGTCGCTTACGTGCGTTTCGCGTCGGTATATCGCTCGTTTAAAGACATTTCGACTTTCCTTGCGGAAATCGAAAAATTAACAAAACTCAATAGCGGAAATAACGGAGGTAAACAATGAAAAAAATATTTTCTGCACTTCTTGCAATATTTTGCATTTTAACTATGGTTTTTGCCGTTTCTTGCAGCAAAAACGAAAAGTATTCTTATTGGCTTATCGATAAACTCGTCGACGATACTTCGCCCGACGACAGTTTTACCCAAGGCATAAAGGTTTCGTTGTCTAAAAACGACGTTAAGGAATTCTGGATTAATATTTCCAATCTTTCCGTAGAAGAATCCACTTTATCTTACGTTTTCGGCACTTCGACTTCTTTGAAATATTACACCGTAAGCCGCGCTTTCTTAAATAATAGCGACGGCTGGTATAAAGTATCGGTATCTTCTTCCTTAACGACGCTCAGATTGTATTTCGTCGATTCGATGCGCGTTAACGAAATCGTCTTTATTAACGACGATGACAAGGTTATGGAATTTACTTTTGAAGAATTCATTCTTCGTCCCAGCGTAAGTTCCAATTCCGAAAAGTGCTATACTAAAGAAGAAATCGAAACTTTAGTCGAAGAAAAGAAAAACGTAAACGGTATTAATTATAAACATTCTCAACTTTGCGCTTTCGACGAACAAGAAAGATTTAATTTAGAAGAAGCAACGGCTGCGTATAACAAAGCCGAAGATATTCGCAAGGCGCAAGAAAGCACCGCTACCGATAGCAATAGTTAAGTTTTTTTACGTTAAATTTATCGGATTATAAATAAAACTGTCTAAAATTTGCGTTTAAACGCTAATTAACCCGACTTTGACCGTTTACGGTTTAAAGTCGGGTATTTTTATTGCCTTTTTCTAATATAAATAAGAATATCAATGTAAAGAGGCGGCGAAATGACGTATTACGATTGCACCTTGAAAGAAGTTTTTAAAAAGTTTCAAACGAACGCGGAAAGCGGACTCGACGATAAAAAAGTCTTACAGTCAAGGCGTCGTTTCGGTAGTAACGTAATCTCTCGTAAAAAGCCGAAAAAGTTTGTTAATCGGCTTATAGAGGCACTTTTAGAGCCTATGATGTTGATTTTACTCGTCGCTTTCGTTATAACGCTCGGTATAAATATCGGAAGAAGTTTGCGCGGCGAAAATGCCGACTATTACGAATGTATAGGCATATTTATCGCAATAGCGGTATCGTGCTTATTGACGGTTATTATGGAAGGAAAAAGTCAACGCGCTTTTGAAATGCTCGACAAACTAAGCGGCACCGAAGCCGTAAAAGTTTTAAGGTCGGGAAAAGTTCAAATTATCGGAACAAAAGACCTTGTAACGGGCGACGTCGTTTACATAGAATCGGGAAATAAAATTCCCGCCGACGGAAGAATAATACGATGCGACGATTTTTTCGTTGACGAATCGATGCTTACGGGGGAAAGTTTGCCGATAAAAAAGAACGGCGAAATTTCTTTATCTAAAACAACGCCGCTTGCGGAACGTTATAACTGCGTTTTCGGCGGAACTTTTTGCGAAAGGGGAAGTTGTGTTTACGTGGTCACGGCTGTAGGGGACAATGGCGAAATCGGAAGAATAGCCGAAGGAATTTCTCAAGAAAAAAAGGTTTCCGCACCACTTAACGACAAACTTTCGAGACTTGGTAAAATGGTTACGATTTTTGGCGTAATATCGTCTGTCTTCGTGTTTATATTGTCCGTTGTAAGACTGTATTTATCTAACGAAATGACTTTTTACAATTTGCAAGACGTTTTTATACGCTCGATAGTTTTAATTGTTGCGGCAGTGCCCGAAGGCTTGCCGACTACAGTTGCGATTTCACTTACGTTAAACGTTTTGCGCCTTGCAAAATCAAATGCTCTTATACGTAAATTAGTCGCTACCGAAACCGTAGGTTGCGTCAGTGTTATTTGTTCGGATAAAACGGGGACCCTTACCAAAAACAAAATGTCGGTAGTAAAAATTGTCGGTAAAAACGAGATTTATCCTGACGGAAAAATTAAAGACGAATCAATCGTTTTAAACGTCGCATTAAACTCAACGGCGGAAATCACGACGGTAAACGGCGAAATTTCAATTTTGGGTTCAAAAACCGAAGGTGCCCTTTTAGAAGCTTTGTCAAAAAGCGGTTATAATTACTCGAAAATACGTGAAAACGGGGCTATAAGCCCGTTAACGCCATTTTCTTCCCAATTAAAATATATGGAAACGGTTAGCAAATTACCTAACGGCGAAAAGATAATTTATATTAAAGGCGCACCGGAAACGGTTTTGGATAAGTGCTTGTTAAGCGAGCGTGAAAAATTCGCATTGCTAAACGAAATCGCTATCGAACAAAAAAACGGAGCAAGGGTAATTGCTTTTGCCTCAACCGAAAACGGTGCCTATAACTATGACGGTTACGCCGTGATAGCGGACGGATTGCGCGACGACGTTAAAAAATCGATTGCAAGTTGTAAAAACGCCGGAATAGCGGTAAAAATGCTTACGGGCGATAATAAGGAAACGGCTAAAAAAATCGCTTGCGACGCAGGGCTTTCCGTGTTAGACGGGCAAGTCGTAACCGCCGACTATGTGGAAAGTTTAACCGACGACGAGTTACAAAAGGTAATAACTAACATAACGGTTATCGCGCGCTCGACTCCGCAAACAAAACTTCGCGTAGTAAAAGCCTTGCAAAGTTTGGGCGAAGTCGTCGCCGTAACCGGCGACGGCGTTAACGACGCGCCTGCAATAAAACACGCAGATATCGGCATAGCGATGGGCGACGGTTCGGAAATTACGAAACAAGCAAGCGACGTCGTTTTGCTGGACAATAGTTTTTCGACTATATTAAAAGCAATAACTTTCGGTAGAAACGTTTATTCGAACTTTCAAAGATTTATATGCTTTCAGCTTACGGTAAACCTTGCTTCGATGAGCATAATTATCGCTAGCCTCGTAACGGGATTCGAAAGCCCTTTTTCAAGCACTTGTTTACTGTGGCTGAATATAATAATGGACGGTCCGCTTGCGTTATCGTTAGGGCTCGAACTAAGACAAACGAAATATCTTTCGAGAAAGCCCGTCAAGCGTAGCGACGATATTTTAAGCGGTAAAATTTTTATAAAAATAGCCTTTACGTCGGCAATAATGTGCGCAACGGTAATTTTGCAACGATTTACTAATTTCCTCGGGGCAAAGGACGAAGAAAATTCGACGGTAATCATTACGTTATTCGTGTTTTTTCAAGTTTTTAACGCGATAAACTGTCGTGAAGTAACAAGCGAAAGTTGTTTTAAAGGCATTTTCGACAACAAACTATTATTAGGGATGATTGTTTTAACTTACTTTTTGCACGTATTTATAATATCTTTCGTACCGAAATTTTTCGGAACAACCCCGTTAAGTGTTTATATGCTTGTGAAAATCTCGGCGGTATGTTTTTCAATCGTTTTATTATCTGAAATCGCTAAACTTTTCTACAAATTTACCCGAAGGAGCGTCAGATATTTCCGTAAGAAGCAAATTAAACCTGAATTTTCCATAAATGAAAAATTTTCGGTTACGTAAAATATGAGTAAAATGAATTTTGTTTTATCAGATAGCGCCGCCCGCAAACAGAACGTTAACTACATTTTCAAGACTACCGCCGAACCTTTGAAAAGGCTTAGCGGTAGTTGCGAAATCCGCGTTAACGAGGACAGGATAAATCTATCGGTAACTTTACCCGACGAGTACGCCGAACTTTTTAATCAAATTTTAACCGATAAGGTCGCCGACGTAATAGCGGTAAATTATAAGTACGAGTATTTTACGCGGCATATAAGAACTTGCGGACTTGACGAAATCGAGTACGAAATGCTTATCGCCGCACTTATTTCAGCCGACCTCGAAGAAGATAAATCGTATGTTGCACGCGAAAAGTTGAATTTCAAAGATTTTTCGATAGACGGATATTACAACTTTAGACTTAGACCGCTTAAAGAAAAGTGGTCGGAAATCGTAACGTACATTCCAAACTATTTTTCTTTCGACAAACTTAGCGAGTTTATTTCATACATCGTGTGCGAAAAAAGCAAAAAGCGCGCCATCGTACTCGACGGAAAGGTTTACGACGGAAGGTATAACAGAATGCTTAAAGGCATGATGACGGGAAAAATCAATAAAGGTTTGGTCGCAAGAGAAGTGATTTTGTCGGGGTTTTCCGAAGTCGAACTTGCGTCTAAGGTTACCGAAACGGACGAAAAATACCTGAAGAGTTTTTTCGGGGATAAAATATTTTTCAAAAAGGGAAAAACAACCTGAAAAAGCGTTGACTTTTTTCAATAATTGTATATAATTAGAATAGTCAATCGAATCTCGTATATTGAAAGACAAGTAGTCTCGGGAAGACTTATAGAGAGCGACGTCTTAGGCTGGAAGCGTCGTAAGGGATACCGATAAACGAAACCACTTTCAAACGGGGGTATGGCAAACCATTTGCCGCAATAAGGCAAAACGCTTTTTGCGTTTTGTGAAGTAAGGTGGAACCACGGCTATTTTACCGTCCTTACGCGTTTACCGCGCGTGAGGGCGTATTTTTATACTCGTTTTTACTCGGTTGGCGTTTTACATTATATAGTAAGCACGTGTGCGCACGTACGCGTTAAGGAGTGTTATTATGAAAATTACATTAAAAAACGGAAATCAAATAGAATTTTCCGAATCTAAGCCCTTATACGAAATAGCAAAATCTATTTCGGAAGGTTTGGCGCGCGAAGCCGTCGTTGCAAGCGTTAACGGCGAACTTACCGATATGAATGCCGTTATGGATAGCGACGCAACGGTCAATTTTTACACTTTAAAAGATAAAGAAGGTCTTGACGTTTATCGTCATACTTGTTCACACGTTTTGGCGCAAGCAGTCAAAACAATATATCCGACGGCTCAACTTGCGATAGGTCCCACTATCGAAAACGGTTTTTATTACGATTTCGATTTCAAAACGCCCATCTCGCAAGACGACCTTGCTAAAATCGAAGACGAAATGCGCAAGATAATCAAAGCCAATTTGCCTATTTCTCGCTTCGAACTTCCGAGGGCTGAAGCCGTCAATTTAATGAAAGGCTACAGCGAGCCTTATAAAGTTCAACTCATCGAGGATTTGCCCGAGGACGCTCATATATCTTTCTATAAACAAGGCGCTTTTACGGATTTATGTAAAGGTCCGCATTTGACGTCTACCGGTAAGATAAAAGCATTCAAACTTATGTCGATAACGGGTGCGTATTGGCGCGGTAACGAAAAGAATAAAATGCTTACCCGTATTTACGCGACCGCTTTCGAGAAAAAGAGCGAGCTCGAAGAATACGTCAAACTTCAAGAAGAAATTAAGTCCCGCGACCACAACAAACTCGGTAGGGATTTAGGCTTCTTTATGACGAGCGACGTCGTAGGTCAAGGCTTGCCGATTATAATGCCCAAAGGCGCGAAGATAATGCAGACGATGATACGTTTCGTCGAAGACGAGGAAGAACGTCGCGGCTTTATGCCTACGCGTACGCCTATAATGGCTAAAAGCGACCTTTATAAAATTTCGGGACACTGGTATCACTATCGCGACAAAATGTTCGTAATAGGCGATCCCGACGCGGAAGGCGAAGTCATAGCACTTCGTCCGATGACTTGTCCTTTCCAATATCAAATATTCAAAAACGGTTTGAAATCCTATCGCGATTTGCCGGTAAGATTTTCCGAAACGGCGACGGAACTCAGAAACGAAGCGTCGGGCGAAATGCACGGCCTTATAAGGGTTCGTCAATTCACGTTATCCGACGGACACATTATTTGTGCGCCCGAACAAATCGAAGCCGAATTCAAAAAATGCCTCGACTTAAGTTTATACTTCTTAAAATGCCTTGGTATGGAAAACGATATTACTTACCGTTTCTCTAAGCGCGGCAAAAACAACGATAAATACATCGACAACGACAAAGCTTGGAACGAAACCGAAGCCCTTATGAAAAAGATTTTGGATCACTTGGGGCTCGATTACGTGGAAGCCGACGACGAAGCGGCGTTTTACGGACCTAAGCTCGATTTCCAAGCCAAAAACGTTTACGGCAAAGAAGACACCCTTATTACCATTCAGTTAGACTTCGCGGCGGGCGCAAGTTTCGATATGAGTTATATCGACCAAGACGGCAACAAACAAACGCCTTTCGTTATTCACAGAAGTTCCATCGGCTGCTACGAAAGGGTATTTGCGATGCTTATCGAAAAATACGCGGGCGCTTTCCCCACGTGGCTTGCTCCCGTTCAGGTTAAGATTTTACCCGTAACCGACAGAGCGCTCGACTACGCAAACTCGGTTGCAGATAAACTTCGTTATAAAGGCTTACGTGCGGAAGTAGACGTAAGATCTGAAAAAATCGGTAGAAAAATCCGCGACGCGCAACTCGATAAAGTACCTTATATGCTTATAATCGGCGATAAGGAAGTCGAAGACGGTACCGTCGTTTCGGCAAGAAGCAGACGCGAAGGCGAACTCGGAACCCTTAAGACCGAAGATTTTATCGAAAAAGTCTACGTCGAGGACAGAGATAAAGTCGTTTATAAGGACTAACGCGCGTTTAAGCGAAATCTTTACGAAAATATTCGCAAAATGCATAAAAATCGCTTGACAATTAGTTGAAACGGTGGTATTCTATTAACGCTTGAAGCAGAAGTTAACCCTTCTCACCGCCAAACTAAGTTAAGCGGTACATAATGACAAACGGCTTGTCCTTGACCTAATTAATAGGTATGATTATGTGTTTTTATCGGGTTTTCTTATGCGGAAAGCCCGATTTTATTTTGCCGGGAGGGGCTTACTATTAAAGTTTCTAACAACATCAACGAAATGATAAGACATGCCGAAGTAAGGGTTATCGGCGCGGACGGCGCGCAACTCGGGATTATGAGTTCCAGACAGGCTTTGGAACTTGCCGAGGAAGCAAATTTGGATTTAGTGGAAATTTCTCCGCAAGCAAATCCGCCCGTTTGTAAAATTATGGATTACGGCAAATTCCGTTTCGAACTTTTAAAGAAGCAAAAGGAAGCCAAAAAGAACCAGAAGGTCGTTGAACTTAAAGAAATCTGGTTATCCATGACCATTGACGTAGGTGACTTGAACGTTAAAGCAAAGCAGACCGTTAAGTTTTTATCGCAAGGCAATAAGGTTAAAGTTTCCATCAGAATGCGCGGTAGACAAAACGCCCACGCTAACATCGGCGTAGACGTTATGAATAGGTTTTTCGACCTTGTTAAAGAAAGCGCGGTTATGGAAAAGAAGCCTTTATTAGAGGGTAGAAACATTTTAATGATCCTTGCGCCTATCAAAGCGTAAATCACGCGGCAAGTAAAATTTTCGTCTTAAAAAGACATTACATCAAAAAAAATTATTAACAAAATACGGAGGGCTTTAGATATGCCGAAAATGAAATCCCATAGCGGTTCAAAGAAGCGTTTTAGACTCACTGCGAGCGGTGAGATCAAAAGAAGTAACGTTGGTCATCGTCACAAATTGTCCAACAAGAACATGAAGAGAAAGAGAAGATTGAGAGGCGGCGCTTACGTATCCGAAACTCAAGCTAAGACTATCAGAAACATGATTCCTTACAAGGG